>JAUXVE010000133.1 GCA_030680415.1 Rubrivivax sp. | reverse complement strand
TCGCCGTCAAAAAGTAGTGCGAAGGTCCCGGAAGCCACTCTAATCAATACCAGTTCCGGGATTTTCCAATTAACATGATCAGCAGCAGATATTACTTCCATTATCCAAGTATTAGTATCTGAGTTTGGGGGCTAATCAGCTGAAACTGAGTGGTTTGATGAAACGTGTCTCGCCGGGGCGTGTGTCGGCCCGCCGGCGCTGGTTCTGGCCCTCGGCCGAAGCGGCGTGGCAACACTACGCCGCCAAGGCCACCTTCGCGCGCTGGCCACCGGAGGTGCTGCGCGACTACATCGCCAGCGGCACCGAGCCCGGCCCCGATGGCGGCGTCATGCTCGCCTTCCGCCGCGAAATCGAGACCACCCTCTACAACACGCTGCCGCACCACCTGGGCCGCGTCCTGCACAGGCACCCGGCGCACTGCCCGGTGGCCTTCATCGGCGGCACGCGCTCGGTCGAGAACCGCCAGGTCGGCCTAGCCGCCACGCGTGCGCTCGTGCACGACCGCATCGAGTGGATCGACGGCACGCACCTGTTCCCGATGGAGCGGCCGGCCGAAACCGCCGCCGCCGTGCTGCGCGCGCTGGCGTAGACCGGGACCGAAGCCGCGGCGCCAGGCCACGGTGGAAGGTTCAGAGCGGCTCGAAGCGCCCCAGCCGCACCGCCGTACCCCCCGGCTTGAGGTTGTGCGTGCCCGGCATCACGAGCACGGTGTCGTCGTAGGGCGTGGTCCAGACCTGGTCGCCGTCCTGCGCGATCGGCGTGCCGGCGCGCTCCACCACCGACAGCCCCACGGTCGGCATCAGGAAGCGGAAGTCCTTGCTGCGCGCCACCACGGCTTCGGTGACGCGCACCAGCCGCTGCGCGGGCGGCAGCGGCAGCCGCACATGGGCCTGCACCCAGTCCGCGTCGGCCACGCCGGCCAGGCCCAGGAAACGCACCAGCGTGTCGATGGCGACCTCGGCCGCGGCAGCTTCCCAGTGGTAGCCACACTCGATGAGCAGGGCGCGCCGCGGGCTGGCCGGGTCGCCGAAGCCGCCGCGCTCGATCATGCGCAGCCCGGCCGCGTGGCCGGTGTCGATCAGCAGGTCGGCCGGCACGCCGAGCTCGCGCGCCAGGGCCGCGTTCTTGTCGACCGTGCCGCACACCATCAGCGGCCGGCAGGGTTCGCTCATCGAGTGGATGTCCAGCAGCAGGTCGGCCTCGTCGACGAAGGGCCGCAGCTGCCGCGCGCGGCGCAGTTCCACCGATTCGCGGTCGCCGAATAGCTGGTCGTCGGCCCAGACGCGGTTCAGGTCCTCGTCGACGCAGCGCGACGGGTAGGGGTCGGCGGCGTCGAAGCGTGTGTACGCCTCGACGTTGGCGAAAGACAGCGTGAGCCGCCCGCGCCGGGGCCGAAATCCCTGCTCCAGCAGCCAGTCCAGCGCGATGGCGCCGCAGATCTCGTTGCCGTGGGTCAGCGCCTGCACCATCACGTTCGGCCCCGGCAACGGGGCCTCGTAGCGGTGCACATGGTCGACACCGGTGTTGCCGGCGCGCCAGCGCGTGATGTCGGGTGGCGTCAGTTCGACGGGCGGGGGTGTGGTCATCGGTGGAGGCCTCGGTGGGGCAAGTGTGTCGAGCCGGGCGAGTAGGCCCGGTCCTCAAGTGTGGCTGCGCGCCCGGCTGGCGCCGAAACGCGCCAGGATGCCGTCCACCAGCCCCATCAGGTGCCGCTGCAGCACGTCGAACCCCTCGTGCTTGCGCAAGGTGGCCGGGTCCATGTACAGCCGCTTGTTGACCTCCAGCTGCAGGCTGTGACGGCCGGCGGCGGGGGCGGCGTAGGCGCGTACGAGCTCGACGCCCTTGAACGGGTCGTTGACCTTCACGCTGTAGCCGTGGCCGGTGAGCACGTCGCGCACGAAAGCCGTGAATTCGGGCGCGCAGGTGGTGCCGTCGCGGTCGCCGAGCACGATGTCGGCGCGCGGCTGGCCGTCCACGCCTTCGATCAGCACGCTGGTGTTCGGCCCCATCGAGTGGCAGTTGATGTGCCAGACGGCGCCGAAGCGTGCATGCGCAGCGTCGAGCAGGCCGCGCAGCGTTTCGTGATACAGGCGGTGGTAGTTGTCGATACGACCGCGCAACTCGGCCACCGTCAGCCGCCGCTCGTAGATGGGTCTGTCGGCGTCCATCGTGCGCCAGACCAGCGCCTTGCCGATACGCGCCTTCTCGCTCGGCACCAGCGGCTGCGGCCAGGGCTCGTCCAGCAGGGCCGGGTCGATATCGCCGGCATGACGGTTGGCGTCGAGGTAGGTGCGCGGGAACAGCGCCGCCAGCAGCGGCACGCCTCTTGCTGAAGCAGGCCGGTAGAGCTCGTCGATGAAACTGTCCTCGCCTTCCCGCAACTCGGCCTCGGTGCGCACCGAGCCGAAGTCCGGCGGCATGGCGAAACCCGAATGGGGCGAATCCAGCACCAGCGGCGCCCGGGCAGCTGCCGGGCCGTGCACGATCAGGACAGGGGTTTTCATTGCGCCGAGTATCGCGCGGTGCGACACGGGGCTTGCCCGGATGGCCCCTGGCGGGCGAGCCGATAGCATCAGGGTGGCATTTCCAACCATCATCGATCTTTCACCACATGCGACGCGGCGCTGCCCGCCGCTCTCAGGAGGCCTGCCATGCAAGAACGTGAACTTCGCGATCTGATCGAAAACGTGCGCCGCGGTGAACTGCCGCGGCGCAGTTTCATCCAGCAGATGGTGGGCCTGGGCCTCACCGCGCCGATGGCGTCGATGATGCTGATGCACGCCGGCGTCGCCCAGGCGCAGACCGCCGTGCCCTACAAACCCACCAAGCGCGGCGGCGGCGGCGCGCTCAAGGTGCTGTGGTGGCAGGGCCCGGTACTGCTGAACCCGCAGTTCGCCACCGGCACCAAGGAGCAGGAAGGCTCGCGCATCTTCTACGAGCCGCTGGCCGCCTGGGACGCCGAGGGCATCCTGGTGCCCATCCTGGCCACCGAGGTGCCCACGCGCGAGAACGGCGGCCTGTCGGCCGACGGCAAGTCGGTGACCTGGAAGCTCAAGCGCGGCGTCACCTGGCACGACGGCCAGCCCTTCAGCGCCGACGACGTGGTCTTCAACTGGGAGTACCAGAAGGACCCAGCCACCTCCACCAGCTGGATCAGCACCTACCGCGACATCGTCGTCACCAAGGTCGACTCGCACACCGTGCGCGTCGATTTCCCGAAGCCGACGCCGTTCTGGGCCGAGCCCTTCGTGGGCACGGTGGGCATGATCATCCCCAAGCATGTCTTCGCACCCTACATCGGCGCCAAGTCGCGCGAGGCGCCGGCCAACGTCCGCCCGGTGGGTACCGGCCCGTACAAGATCGTCGACTTCAAGCCGGGCGACCTGGTGCGCGCCGAGATCAACCACAACTACCACGTCGCCAACCGCCCGCATTTCGACACCTTCGAGATGAAGGGCGGCGGCGACGCCACCAGCGCCGCGCGCGCCGTGCTGCAGACCGGCGAATACGACTTCGCCTGGAACCTGCAGGTCGCCGACGAAGTGCTCAAGGGCCTGGAAACCGGCGGCAAGGGCAAGGTCGCGGTGATGCCGGGCGGCAACATCGAGTTCATCCAGCTCAGCGTCACCGACCCCTGGAACGAGGTGCAAGGCGAACGCGGTCACGCCAGCAGCAAGCACCCGGCCTTCAGCGACAAGGCGGTGCGCGACGCCATGGCGCTGCTGGTCGACCGCAAGAGCGTGCAGGACTTCATCTACGGCCGCACCGGCGTGGCCACCGCCAACTTCCTGAACAACCCGCCGCGTTACCGCAGCCCCAACCTCAAGTTCGAATTCAACGTCGACAAGGCCAACCAGATCCTCGACGCCGCCGGCTGGAAGAAGGGTGCCGACGGCATCCGCGCCAAGGGCAACACCAAGCTCAAGTTCGTGTTCCAGACCTCGGTCAACAAGCCGCGCCAGGACACCCAGGCCATCATCAAGAGCGCGTGCAGCAAGGCCGGCATCGACCTGGAACTCAAGAGCGTCACCGCGGCGGTGTTCTTCGGCGGCGATCAGGCCAACCCCGACACTTACACCAAGTTCTGGTCCGACATGCAGATGTACACCACGACCATGACGCAGCCCGACCCGCAGCTGTTCATGGAGCAGTACTGCAGCTGGGAGATGGCGCAGAAGGAGAACAAGTGGGCCAGGCGCAACATCCTGCGCTGGAAGAACGACGAATACGACGAAGCCCACCGCGCGGCGCAGGGCGAACTCGACCCGGTCAAGCGCGCGGCGCTGTTCATCAAGATGAACGACCTCATCTGCTCGAGCAACCACGTCATCCCGGTCGTGTTCCGCCCGCGTGTCTCGGCCACCAACGTCAAGCTCTCGGCGCCGCTGTCGGGCTGGGACAACGACATGTGGGCACTGCCGCACTGGTACAAGGAAGCGTGAACCCGACGGGCTGCACCAGCGGCCCATCCGGCACAAACCCACCCCCCACACAGGTCGTTCTTGGGCACCTACATCCTGCGCCGCCTGCTGATCGCGGTGCCCAGCCTGCTCGGCATCAGCATCGTGCTGTTCACGGTGCTGGCGATGGCGCCGGGCGACCCGTTCGAGGAACTGGCCACCAACCCCAACGTGCCGCCCGAGGTGCGCATGGCCCTGCGCGCCTCGCTGGGCCTGGACGACCCCGTCTGGCAGCGCTACATCCACTGGCTGACCAGCATGCTCAAGGGCGAGTGGGGCTTCTCTTTCATCAGCCGCATCGACGTCGACAAGCTGATCATGCAGCGGCTGCCGGTGACCATCGCGGTGATCGGGCTGTCGCAACTGGTGGCGCTGCTGATCGCGCTGCCGGTGGGCGTGCTGGCCGCGATCAGGCCCTACTCCTGGTTCGACCGCATCGCCAGCACCTTGTCGTTCATCGGCTTCTCGCTGCCGACCTTCTTCACCGGGCTGCTGTTCATCCTGTTCTTCAGCATCTACCTCGATTGGTTCCCGTTCGTCTTCCAGGGCGAAGTTGCCGCCACCGGCTGGGCCTGGTGGGTGGCGCAGTTCAAGCAGGCCATCATGCCGATCATGGTGCTGGCGCTGTTCCAGGCCGCGAGCTGGATGCGCTACGTGCGCAGCAGCGTGCTCGACGTGGTGCGGCTGGACTACGTCACCACCGCGCGCAGCAAGGGCCTGAAGGAGCGTGTCGTGATCGTCAAGCACGTGGTGCGCAACGCGCTGATCCCGGTCGTGACGCTGGTGGCACTGCAGGTGCCGGGCGTCTTCGGCGGCGCCATCGTCACCGAGCAGATCTTCCGCATCCCGGGCATCGGCTCGCTGCTCATCGACAGCATCCTGCGCAACGACACGCCGGTGATCATGGCCGTGACCTTCGTCTTCGCCTGCCTGGTCGTCCTGTTCAACCTGATCGCCGACATCCTTTATGGCTGGCTCGACCCCCGCATCAGCTACCGTTAGGGTCCCCGAGCCGCCGACGGCTTCGCCCCCCCGCCCCCGCTCCGGCACCTCGCCGTGGGCCGAGGCCTGGCGGCGCTTTCGCCGCCACCGGCTGGCCTACTTCAGCCTGTGGCTGCTGACGCTGCTGTCGCTGGTGGTGCTGCTCGGCCCCATCTTCTACAAGGTGGGCATCAACGACATCGACTTCACGGCGCGCATCAAGGGCCCGTCGGGCAGCCATCCGCTGGGCACCGACGACCTCGGCCGCGACCTGCTGGCGCGCATGCTCTACGGCGGCCGCATCTCGCTGGCGGTGGGCTTTGCGGCGATGCTCACGGGCATCGTCATCGGCGTCATCATCGGCGCCATCGCCGGCATCTCGCGCGGCTGGGTCGACACCGTGCTGATGTGGGTCACCGACCTCTTCCTCAGCCTGCCGACGCTGCCGGTGCTGCTGCTGCTGATCTTCTTCTTCCGCGACGCGCTGAAGGCCGTGTTCGGGCCCGAGGTCGGCATCTTCCTGCTCATCGTGCTGGTCATCGGGGGCTTGAGCTGGATGCCGGTGGCGCGGCTGGTGCGGGCGCAGTTCTTCAGCCTGCGCGAGAAGGAATTCGTCGAAGCCGCGCGCGCCCTCGGCGCCAGCGTGCCGCGGCAGGTGGTGCGCCACATCCTGCCCAATGCGCTGGGGCCGGTGATCGTGGCCGCCACCATCAACATCGCCGCGGCCATCATCGCCGAAAGCACGCTGAGCTTCCTGGGCCTGGGCTTCCCGCCCGACATCCCGACCTGGGGCCGCATCCTCAACGACAGCCGCGACTACCTCGGCATCGCCACCCACTGGGCGGTGTTTCCAGGCCTGGCCATCTTCCTGGCCGTGCTGACGATCAATTTCATCGGCGACGGGCTGCGCGACGCGCTGGACCCGCGCCGCGTGTTGTAGGGCGCGCGGCATGCCTTTGCTCGAGATCCAGGGCCTGAAGACCCACTTCAAGACCGACGACGGCTGGCTGCACGCGGTCGACGGCGTCGACATGACGATCGATGCCGGCGAGACCCTGGGCGTGGTCGGCGAATCCGGTTGCGGCAAGAGCGTCACCGCCAAGACGGTGATGAAGCTCATCGACATGCCGCCGGGCAGGATCGTCGCCGGCCGCGTGCTCTGGCAGGGGCGCGACCTGGTGCCGCTGGGCGACGAGGCGATGCGCAAGGTGCGCGCCAAGGAGATCGCCATCATCTTCCAGGAGCCGATGACGAGCCTGAACCCGGTGTTCACCGTCGGCGAGCAGATCGCCGAGAGCGTGCGGCTGCACGAGGGGTTGTCGCGCAAGGATGCGATGGACCGCGCGGTGGAGATGCTGCGCCTGGTGCGCATCCCCACCGCCGAAAGCCGGGTGCGAGACTACCCGCACCAGTTCAGCGGCGGCATGCGCCAGCGCGTGATGATCGCCATCGCGCTGGCCTGCAACCCCAAGCTGCTGATCGCCGACGAGCCGACGACGGCGCTGGACGTCACCATCCAGGCACAGATCCTCGACCTCATCGGCGAACTGAAGGACCGCCTGGGCATGGCCGTGATGCTGATCACCCACGCCATGGGCGTGGTCGCCGAAACGGCGCAGCGCGTGGTCGTCATGTACGCCGGCAAGGTGGTCGAGGAAGCGCCGGTAGGGGAGCTCTTCGCGCACCCGCGCCACCCCTACACGCAGGGCCTGATCCGCAGCATCCCGCGCATCGACCTGGCGGCCACGCACAAGCAGCGGCTGGAGACGATCACCGGCACCGTGCCCAAGCTGGTGGAGCCACCCGAAGGCTGCCGCTTCGCGCCGCGCTGCCGGTTCGCCCAGGCCGCCTGCACCAGCGCCACGCCGCCGCTGCGCACCGTGGCGCCCGGGCACAAGGTGGCCTGCATCCTGGAAGCCGCGCCGGCATGACGACGCCCTCGACCCCACCGCCGCTGCTGAAGGTGGACAAGCTCGTCAAGAACTTCCCCATCCATGGCGGACTGCTCAGGCGCGAGGTGGGGCGTGTGCACGCCGTCGACGGCGTCAGCTTCGAACTGCAGCCGGGGGAAACGCTGGGCGTGGTCGGCGAATCAGGCTGCGGCAAGAGCACCACCGGGCGCTGCATCCTGCGCCTGATCGAGCCGACCTCGGGCGAGGTCTGGTTCGAGGGCCGCAGCGTCACCGGCGCCGACAAGCAGCAGCTGCGCGCGCTGGCGCGCGACATGCAGATCATCTTCCAGGACCCGTACGCGAGCCTGAACCCGCGCATGACGGTGGGTTCGATCATCGGCGAGGCGCTGATCATCCACAAGCTCACGAAGAGCGCGCGCGAGTTCGAGGACCGCATCGTGGAGCTGCTGGAAACGGTGGGCTTGAGCGCCGACCACATGCGCCGCTACCCGCACGAATTCAGCGGCGGCCAGCGCCAGCGCATCGGCATCGCGCGGGCGCTGGCGGTGAGCCCCAAGCTCGTCGTCTGCGACGAGGCGGTGTCGGCGCTGGACGTCTCGATCCAGGCCCAGGTCCTCAACCTGCTGGAAGACCTGCAGGAGCAGTTCCACCTGACCTACATCTTCATCGCGCACGACTTGAGCGTGGTCGAGCACATCAGCGACCGCGTGGCGGTGATGTACCTGGGCCGCATCGTCGAGATCGCGCCGGGCAACGCCCTGTACACCGACCCCAAGCACCCCTACACCGAAGCGCTGCTGTCGGCGGTGCCGATCCCCGACCCCAGCATCAAGCGCAAGCGCATCCCATTGCAGGGCGACGTGCCGAGCCCCATCCGCCCGCCCCCCGGTTGCCACTTTCACACCCGGTGCCCGATCGCGCAGCAACCGCTGTGCAGCGCCGAGAAACCCGAATTGAAGAAGACGGGCGAAGGGCACTGGGTGGCTTGCCACCTGCGCGGCTAGAAGCCCGTCGGGCTTGGGGTCGGGCCCGACGACCGCCTGGAACGCCGGCATCTCGGCCTGCTCGCCGGCCCGGCCTCCCCGCTTCGGTTCGGGCGCCTGTGCGATCAGGCCGTCGGTGGTGAGGACCAGGCCCGCGATCGAACCGGCGTTCTGCAGCGCCAGCCGCGTCACCTTGACCGGATCCACCACGCCCATCTGCAGCAGGTCGCCGTAGCTTCCCGTGGCGGCGTTGCAGCCATGGTTGGCGTCGTTGGGCGACGATGCGGATGCCGCAGCGCCGCGAAACAAGCGATCACGCTGGCGATCGTACGGACACACCGTCGATGTCGTTCAGCAGACCGGGATCAGCGGGGTGGTGGCAGCGGTTCGCCCAAGGCGCGCCGCCACAGCCAGGGCAAGCCGCGCTCGATGTCCAGCCGCGCACCGAGTTGCTCGGGCATGGCCAGCGGCACCGCTGCGCTGCGCCGCTCGGCCACCGCGAAGGTGAAGATGTAGTGCGGCTCCTGACCCATGCGCAGGTCGCTGATCAGGACGCGGGTGCCGTCCTGCTGCAGCTTGAAGAAGCCCTTGCTGAACGCCGCGATGCGCCGCACGCCGTCGACGCCGTGCAGTTCGGCCGCCAGCGCTGTGCCGCGCTCGTAGCGGTCGAAGGCGATGCGCGGCGCGGCGTCGAGCAAGGAGTAGAAGCCCTCGTGGTAGCCGTCGCCGGCCACCGCGACCACCCGCCACAGCAGGGAATTGAATGCCGTTGGCGTGACCAGCACTCGATCGGCGGCAATGCCCTGTGCAGCGAGCGAGGTGCGGGCGATGCGGTCGACCTGCTGCTGTGCCGCGACGCCCCAGGCCAGGTAGGCCGTGCTCAGCACCAGGCCCGCGGCGTTGGCCGCCAAGCCGCGCGCATGGCCACGCGTGGCCACCGCCCAACCGGCGCCCGCCAGCAAGGGCAGCGTGTACAGCGGGTCGATGACGAACACGCTGCCGACGCCGAACGGATGGTTCGAGAACGGCAGTGCCAGCTGCGTGCCATAGACCGTCATGGCGTCGAGCAGCGGGTGTGTGACCAGCACCAGCCACATGGCCAGCCACCAGCGCCGCCACGATGCCCACTCGCCGTGCAGCCGCGCGATTGCGGCAGCCAGGGGCAGCGAAAACAGGGTCAGCCAGAACAGCGCGTGGGTCTCGGCGCGGTGCAGCACCATGTCGTGGATCGGGTCGCCGTGGTCTATCAGCACGTCCAGGTCGGGCAGCGTTCCGGCCACCGCACCCCACAGTGCGGCCTTCCACACCGCCGTGCGTCGGCCCATCGTGGCCACGCCGACTGCCGCGCCGAGGGCCATTTGCGAGACTGAATCCATGTCCGGCTATTCTGCGTGGCAACGCAAAGCCCCCAGGCCGGGCGCCGGATCGACGGCGCCCTCGGGACTTCGCGCCCGTGGACGGGACCCCGGGCCTGCCGTCCCGGACAATCGCGTTGCACCCACACCCGAGCCGACAGGCGCCCCCGATGGCCATCCAATGGTTTCCAGGCCACATGCACACCACCCGGCTGGCGCTGGTGGAGCGGCTGAAATCCGGCATCGACGTGGTCATCGAGATGCTGGATGCCCGGCTGCCCGGCGCCAGCGCCAACCCGCTGCTGGCCGCCCTGACGAAGGGCAAACCGGCGCTCAAGCTGCTGAACAAGCAGGATCTGGCTGACCCGGCCCGCACCGCGCTGTGGCTGGACCATTACAAGGCCCAGGCAGACACGCGCGCGATCGGCCTGGACGCCGGCGAGGCCGCGCCCGCTGCGCGGCTGATACAGGCCTGCCGGGCACTGGCGCCGCTGCGCGGCGGCATGGTCAAGCCGCTGCGGCTGCTGGTCTGCGGCATCCCCAACGTGGGCAAGAGCACGCTCATCAACACGCTGGTGCGGCGCAGGGCCGCCAAGACCGGCGACGAGGCCGGCATCACCAAGACCGAGCAGGCGATCGCGCTGGCCAGCGATGTGACCCTGTACGACACCCCGGGCATGCTGTGGCCGCGCATCACGGCAGCGCAAAGCGCCTACCACCTGGCCGCCAGCGGCGCGATCGGCCGCAATGCCTACGACGAACAAGAGGTGGCGTTGGTGCTGTTGGAGCGGCTGCAGGCGGCCTATGCCGGCGCGATCGCCACCCGCTACAAGCTGCCCGATGCGGCGGCACTGGCGGCCCTGCCCGCCGACGCACTGCTGGCCCAGATCGCCCGCCAGCGCGGCCTGGTGCAGACCGGTGGCCGGCAGAACCTGCAGAAGGCGGCGGAGGTGGTGCTGAACGATTTTCGGTCTGGAGCGCTGGGCCGTATCACGTTGGAGACGCCCGAAGAGCATCTGCAATGGGTGGCGACCGGCGAGGCGAAGGACGCGCAGCGGGTGCCGAAGAAGGGGCGAGGCAAGGCGCGCGCGGTGCTGCCACCGCCCGACGACCAGCGATGACCAGAGCACGGTTGCCAGCAGCCTGCGCGACACGCTGTCGGTACGGCCCCTGCGCCATGGCATCGCAGCGACGACTTCGACCACCGCGCCAGTGAACTGCCCTGCCTGGTGGACCAGCAGTCGTCTGGGCCAGCAGGAAGGAGCACAGGTGGCACGAGCGCGCTACTGCGCGCGGGAGAGCCGCATGTCTTCAACTATCCCTACGAGAGCACCCCGGTCTTCCTGATGGCTCTGTCGCGACCGGCCACGCCGGTCGACCTGAGCAACGACAGGCAGCAGCGCTACCAGTCGCTGCCAGGCATCGGCCCGCAGCACCGCATCGTGGCGTATTCGGCCATCTGCGCGCACAAGCTGATGTACCCCACGCCGCAGATCAGCTTCATCAACATCCGCAAGGGACAGGCCGACGAGCCGGCGCACGTGGTGCACTGCTGCGGCGACGACTCGCGCTCCGACCCGACACGCGGTGGCAAGGTGATCAGTGGCCCGGCACCGCAGCCGTTGGCCATGGTCATGCTGGAGTGGAACCCCGAAAACGACGAGCTGCATGCCGTGGGCACGCTGGGCGGCGAGATGTTCCAGGCCTTCTTCGAAAAGTACGAATTCCGCCTGACCCTGGACCATGGCGCCAATGCCATGAAGCCGAGCGCGAGAACCTCGGTGGTGCAGGCCGCGTCGACCTACAGCCGTCAACAGCAGTCCTGCAAGGCCTGAATGTTTCGGCAGCAGGGCCACCGGGGCGGCGGGATCGCGTTGTCGCGCCTGCGGGCCGGATCGTCCCGATCAGCGCCTCGTAACGGTCCGCCTGCTCGCACCCCTTGTGGGCGACCTGCATCCGCATGCGGGCGCTGCCGGAGGGCCTCAAGGTTCTGCCGCAGCGAAGCGCTGCTCCATCTCGCGGCGCAGCCGGTAGGCGCGGGTGCCGGTGTCGATGGCGACATCGGCCCAGGTCAGGCTGTGCCCCTTTTTCACCGGCCGCACGAGCCGGGGCCCATGCGCCAGGCCGAGCGGCAGGCCGCCTTCGCCGTGCAGTGCGGCCGAGGTGGTGGCCGGCAGCAGCTTGCCCCACACGCAGTAGCCGCCTTCGCCGTCGAGAACCTCGCCGGCAGCGAGATCGCGCTTGGCGGTGGCCACCACGTCGGCGTTCCAGCCCAGCGCCACGCCGGTGGCTTCGCGGCGCAGCATCACGCTGGCCACCGAGTAGCCCACCTCCAGGCCGATCAGGTGCCAGCGCTTGTAGAGCGTGAAGTAGCGGCCCGAGGGATCGGTGTGCGCCTTGTATTCCTCGAAGCAGTTGCGGATGTACTCGGTCTCGCCTTCGACCGTGACCCACACGCCCATCCGGATGTCGTAGGGGATCGCACGCCCGTCGGGCTCGAGGCAGCTGATGACCTCGACCATGCCCTTTTTCTCGAGCACGCCACCTTCACTGACCGGGCGCGTGACGTAGGGGATGTCTTCCACGCTCGCCGGCGGGTAGAGCAGCCCGTTGCCGGGCACCGCCAGGCCGGTGGCGTTGCTCACCGCCGTGCACTCGATGCTGGGCTTGCTGCCGTCGAGGAAGCTGTTGAACATTTTCGAATTCAGGCCGCCGCGCTCGGCCTGCTCGGGCGTGAGGCCGTAGTGGCCCCACACCGTCTCGGGCGTGCTCTCGCTGAAGTGCGGCAGCCACTTGTGGCCGCGCCCCGCGGCCACCACCGGGAAGCCGCAGGTGCGGGCCCAGTCCACCAGGTCGCAGATCAGCGCCGGCTGGTCGCCGAAAGCCAGCGAATACAGCACGCTGGCCGCGGCGGCGCGTTGCGCGAGCAGCGGGCCACAGAATGCGTCGGCCTCCACCGTCACGTTGACGACGTGCTTGCCCTGTGCAAAGGCTTCGAGCATGTGATCGACCGCCGCGATCGGCGCGCCGGTGCTCTCGACGATGACGTCGATGCCCGGGTGGCGCACCAGCGCCAGCCAGTCGTCGCCCACGTGCGTGCTGCCTTCGCGCAGCGCCGCATCCAGGCTCGCGGCCTGCACACGCTGCGGCTCCCAGCCCACGCGCGCCAGGTTGCGGCACGCCGCTTCGGGGTTGAGGTCGGCGATGCCCACGAGGTGGATGCCCGGGGTGCGCGGCACCTGGGCCAGGTACATGCTGCCGAACTTGCCGGCGCCGATGAGGCCGACGCGGATGGGCCGGCCCTGCGCGGCGCGCTGCTGGAGTTGGGTATGCATGCTCATGCGGCTTGCCTCGCCTGGTCGAAGGGGACGTCGGTGGTGACGAGCGCACTCGCCGGCAGGCCGTTCTGCCACGGCAGATCCACCGGGTGGTGCGTCAGCAGGCAGTCGTCTGGCAGGCAGGCGATGGGCGTGAAGTCGCGGTGCGCGATGTACTCCGGCCGCTTGAAGCGGCGGACATGGTTGGACACCGCGCACAGGCTCAGGTAGACACTGACGCGGTTCCACGGGCTCAGGTTGCTCGTGCTCGCGTGCACCAGGCAGCTGTGGAACAGGATCATCGATCCCGCCGGCCCGGTGGGGCTGACGATGCCGCCGTTCTTGCCGCCCGCGCGCTCGACCAGCTGCGTGATCAGTGCGTGGTCCACCGTCCATAGCGGGTAGCTGGTGGTGGTGAGGTCGTGCCTGGCGTCGACGACGCCCTTGCGGTGGCTGCCGGGGATGAACATCAGCGGCCCGTTGAAGGCGTTCACGTCGTCGAGGAAGATGGCCACGTTCATCGCCCGCTCGGTGGGCATGAGGTCGTCGTTCTTCCAAGTGCCGTAGTCCTGGTGCCACTGCCAGACGTCGCCCTCGAAGGCCATCTTGCCGTTGATCTTGAACTGGTGCATGTAGAGCGCTTCGCCGAACAGGTCCATCACCGGCTGGACCATGCGCGGGTGCCGCGCCAGCTTTGCAAAGGGCTCGCTGTACAGGTGGGCCGCGAAGTTGGTGCGCACGGCGTCGCTGCCCTTTTCGCGCACGTTGTAAGCCTCGCGCCGCGCGTACAGCGCGGGCACGGCGTCGGTCAGCGTCTTCGTCTCCGCGGGCGTGAAGAGGCCGGGGAAGAAGAGATAACCATCGTGCTCGAACTGTGCGAGTTGCTCTGCGGTCAATTTCATGCGATGTCTCCGTTGGCGGTCTGCTGCAACACGGCGCCCATCACGCGGCGCAGGTGGCGCAGGTGGCGCAGGTGGCGCCAGTGCGGCTGCGCGGCCTGCGCGGTCAGCGGGTTGCCGCTGGCGGCGTCGATGGCCTCGTGAAAGGCAAGGTCGGCGTCGATCATGCCGGCACGCTGCGGCCCGCCGCCGCCTTGCCGCCGCGCGTGAACAGCGCGGAGTCGAGCACCGCCCGCCGCTGCGCCGCGCCGCGTGCGGCCAGGACGTCGAGCGCGCCGCGCACTTGGTACAGCTGCAGCACGGCGGCCGGCTCCAGCGGTGCCACCCTCACCCCGCGTCCGGGCACGTCGTGCACGAAGCCATCGGCCTTCAGCTGCCGCAGAGCCTGCAGCACCGGCTGGCGCGACACCGCGAGCAGCGTCGCCCTCTCCTCCTGCGTGATGCGCCGGCCGGGGGCCAGCGAGCCGTCGCAGATGGCGTCCTGCAGTGCGCGCCGCACCTGCTCGACCAGGTCGGGCGTGCTGCGCAGCGGAACGAGGGTGGCGGCCATGATCGGTATGCAGAATACAGCCGCTGCGAAGGTGCGGCTTCCGTGTCAACCCGCGCCGCCGCCCGGCAAGTGCTCGCGACCAGCACTTTCTTGGCACCACCAAGAAGACAGCACCGGGCGCTTCCGTCACGTGCTTGATTCCTCTGCCAAATTTGGCAGGCGCGACTGGACTCCGCCCGTCGCATTGGCAGTGTGGCTGCGCGCCGGTTCGCCATAGGTCGGTCCGCCACCATCGACCCCGCCGCACGCCCGATGGGCGGGGAAATGGCCACCCGGGTAAGGCAGCCATCTCGGAAAATGCGGTGGTAGGCCGTGTTGGACTTGAACCAACGACCAAAGGATTAGCTGATTAGCCCCCAAACTCAGATACTAATACTTGGATAATGGAAGTAATATCTGCTGCTGATCATGTTAATTGGAAAATCCCGGAACTGGTATTGATTAGAGTGGCTTCCGGGACCTTCGCACTACTTTTTGATGGCGA
>JAUXVE010000116.1 GCA_030680415.1 Rubrivivax sp. | reverse complement strand
GGTGAAGGTGAAATCGGTGGTGTTATCGTGCGCAACATTCTGCACGATCATGTCCACTTCGATGTTCGCAGCACTGATCGGGCCGAGAATTTTGAACGCCACGCCCGGGATGTCCGGTACGCCACGGATGGTCAGCTTGGCCTCGTCACGATTGAAGGCGATGCCGGAAATGATGGGCTGTTCCATGGATTCCTCTTCATCAAGGGTAATGAGGGTGCCCGGCCCCTCCTGGAAGCTGTGCAGGACGCGCAGCGGGACGTTGTACTTGCCGGCGAACTCCACCGAACGAATCTGCAGCACCTTGCTGCCCAGGCTGGCCATCTCCAGCATCTCCTCGAAGCTGATGCTGGACAGCCGCCGCGCCTCGGGCACGATACGCGGGTCGGTGGTGTAGACGCCGTCGACGTCGGTGTAGATCAGGCACTCGTCGGCCTTCAGCGCCGCCGCCACCGCCACCGCCGAGGTGTCGCTGCCGCCGCGGCCCAGCGTGGTGACATTGCCTTCGGGGTCGATGCCCTGGAAGCCGGTGATGACGACCACCTTGCCGGCGGCCAGGTCGGCACGCACGCGGGCATCGTCGATGCTGGAGATGCGCGCCTTGGTGTAGGCGGTGTCGGTGGCGATCGACACCTGCCAGCCGGCGTAGCTCACCGCCTGCAGGCCCTGCGCCTGCAGCGCCAGCGCCAGCAGCCCCACCGAGACCTGCTCGCCGGTGGCGGCCACTGCGTCGAGCTCGCGCAGCGCCTCGGGTGTGCCGGGGTTGGGGAGCAACTCCTTGGCCAGGCCGAGCAGGCGGTTGGTCTCGCCGCTCATGGCCGAGGGCACCACGATCATCTGGTGACCCGCACGCGCCCATTTGGCGACGCGCTGCGCCACGCTGCGGATGCGCTCGGTCGAGCCCATCGAGGTACCGCCGTACTTGTGAACGATCAATGCCATGGTGGGGTGAGGTGAAACTGCGCGCGCCTGTGGTGCTGGGCGAAGCCTTGAATTTTAGCCACCGGCTTGACGGCGCCCTGTCGCCTGCCCGCCATCGGGCACCCACGACAGCGTCAGCTGCATTTCGCCGGGTGCTGCGAGTTGCGTGGCGTTGATGCCCAGGCCGGGCACGAAGAGCAGGCCGCCGGCAGCCGTGTAGAGCAGCGGCCCTTGCCGGTCCCAGGCCGCCAGGCCACGCTCCTGGAACTGCCTCTTCAGGCTGCGCGCCGCTCCGCGTGGCGCGAGGCGGAATCGTTCACCGCCGACACGCTCGCGCGCCGTCACCGAACGCAGCGCATCCGGCACAGTGCCGCCCGCGGTGGCCGTGCGCACGACGAAGTGGCCTTGCCAGCCGGGCAGCGGCCAGATGCCGGGGCGGTGGAGGTCGACCGTGACCGGCTCGCGATGCTGGAAAGGCGGCGCGGGCACGGCCGCATCGAGCAGCCGGCGATGCAGCCGCAGCTCAGCGCCCGGCGCCGGCCAGCGCCCGCTGTTCGCCGCCGGCAGTTCACTGCACAGGCGTTGCACCAGGGTCTCGGGCACGGGCGCGGCCAGTGCCCCGGCCAGCCAGGCCCGCAGCGCGTTGCGGCGTCGCGCCGGCGGCAGTGCCTGCCAGAGGTCGACGCGCAGGCCACCGCCCTGTTGCAGCGGCGCCAGATCCAGCGTCGCCACCTCGGTGGCCAAGGCCGAGGCTTCCTGCGCGCGCACGGCCGCGTCGGCCAGCGTCGTCTCGGCGTCCGGGAAGGCCGCCGACAAGGCCGGCCAGACGGCCGCGCGCAGACGGTTGCGGGCAAATCGCGGGTCGGCATTGCTGGCGTCGTCGACGAACTGCAGGCGGTGCCGCCGCACGTAGGCGTCGATGGCCTGCCGCGCTTGATCCAGCCAGGGCCGCGCCCACACCAGGCCCTGGCGCGACGCCTGGCGCGGCATCGCCGCCAGCCCCGCGGGCCCGGCGCCACGCAGCGCCTGCAGCAACCAGGTCTCGGCCTGGTCGCGGCGGTGATGCGCCAGCAGCACGAGGCCGCAGCCGGCCTCCCGTGCCATCGCCGCCAGTGCGCGATAGCGTTCGCCACGCGCCCAGGCTTCCACGCTCGCGCCAGGCGGCGGGCTGCCGTCGAGGCGGTGGCACATGAAGGCCGCACCCCAGCGCCGTGACTGACCCCTCACCTGCCGCAGCCAGGTGTCGGCCGCCGGCATCAGGCCATGGTGCACGTGCAGTGCCACCACCTCGATGCCCAGTGCTGCCGCGCCGCGCACGACGCAGTGCAGGAGTGCCGTCGAGTCGCGGCCGCCGCTGGCTGCCACCGCCACCCGCGGCGCGGCCATCAGCGCTCGCCGGGCCGCCGGCGTTGCGGGGACCGCATCAACGCTCCTTGGTGTCGGTGAAACGTCCGTAAGCGCGCAGCCGCTCGTAGCGTCGCTGCAGCAGGTCCTTGGGCCTGAGGTCGACCGTCTGGCGCAATGCGTCGGCCAGGCCGCGCTTGAGCTGCGCCGCCATCCAGGGTATGTCGCGGTGGGCGCCGCCCACCGGTTCGCTGACGATCTTGTCGATCACGCCCAGTGCCTTCAGGCGGTGCGCGGTGATGCCCAGCGCCTCGGCGGCTTCGCTCGCCCGCTCGGCGGTCTTCCACAGGATAGACGCGCAGCCCTCGGGCGAGATCACCGAGTACACCGAGTACGGCCGCATCAGCACCTGGTCGGCGACGCTGATGGCCAGCGCGCCGCCGGAGCCGCCCTCGCCGATGATGGTGCTGACGATGGGTACTTCCAGCTGCGCCATCTCGAAGATGTTGCGCCCGATCGCTTCGCTCTGGCCGCGCTCTTCGGCACCGATACCGGGGTAGGCACCGGGGGTGTCGACGAAGGTGAACACCGGCAGGCCGAACTTCTCGGCCAGCTTCATCAGCCGCAGCGCCTTGCGGTAGCCCTCGGGGCGCGACATGCCGAAGTTGCGCAGCGTGCGCTCCTTGGTGTCGCGGCCCTTCTGGTGGCCCAGCACCATGCAGGCCTGGCCGTTGAAGCGTGCCAGGCCGCCGACGATGGACAGGTCGTCGGCGTAATGGCGGTCACCGTGCAGTTCCTGGAACTCGGTGAAGACCTCGTTGACGTAGTCCAGCGTGTAGGGCCGCTGCGGGTGGCGCGCGATCTGCGTCACCTGCCAGGGCGTCAGGCTGGCATAGATGTCGCGCGTGAGCTGCTGGCTCTTGGCCGACAGGCGGCCGATCTCGTCGGAGATGTCGACCGCCGACTCGGTCTGCACATAGCGCAGCTCGTCGATCTTGGATTCGAGTTCGGCGATGGGCTGCTCGAACTCGAGGAAGTGGCGTTTGCTCATGGGGTGATGCGCGCCCGTCAATAGTCTACCGGCAAGGGATCCAAGCTGCGCCAAACATACCACGTCGCGACCGAGCGAAAAGGCGCCCAGGCCTCGCCGACCTCCCGCGCCTCGGCGCGCGACACGGGCTCGCCGCTGAAGTAGTTCAGGCTGATGCCCTTGAGCAGGCCGAGGTCGTCCAGCGGCATCACGTTGGGGCGCATGAGGTGGAAGATGAGGAACATCTCCGACGTCCAGCGGCCGATGCCGCGGATGGCCACCAGTTCGGTGATGATGGCCTCGTCGTCCATCGTCAGCCAGTCGGCCTCGGGCGCCTGGCGTTCGGCGAAGTGGCGCGCCAGGTCCTGCAGGTACTCGCACTTGCGCGCCGACAGACCCGCTTCGCGCAGCTGCGGCACCGCCAGCGCGCGCACCCCCGCCGGCGGCAGGTGCGTGCCGGGGCCGCCGACGACGGCCGCGAAACGGTCCCACACCGACTGCGCCGCCTTCACCGAAATCTGCTGGCCGACGATGGATCGCGCCAGCGTCGTGAAGGCATCGCCGCGGCTGCTCAGGCGCGCCTGGCCGAAACGCGGGATCAGCTTCTTCATGACCCGATCGCGCCGTGCCAGGTGGCGGCAGGCGTCGTCCCAGTACGGGGGCGCACCGGCCGGTGCAGTTGCAGTCGTCGCGGTCACGGGCGCGGCGCCCGGCGCCGATTGGGGCATCGTTCAGGCCCTGACCCAGGTCGTGCCCTGAGGCGCGTCCTTCAACTCAACGCCCATCGCGGCCAGCTCTTCCCGGATGCGGTCGGCGAGGGCATAGTCGCGCGCCTTCTTGGCCGCAGCACGGGCGGCGATGCGTTGCCGGATCGCCGCCTCGTCCAGGCCCGCGCCCCCTTGCAGGTAGTCGCGCGGCGCCTGTTGCAGGATGCCGAGCACGCCGCCCAGCGCCTTCAGCAGCGCGGCATCGGCGCCGCGGCCGCGGTTGACCTCGGCAGCCAGCTCGAACAGCACGGCAATGGCCCCGGGGGTGTTGAAGTCGTCGTCCATCGCCGTCTTGAAGGCCGCCGCGCGCGGCTCGGTCCAGTCGATGGCCGGCAGTGCCGGCACCTCGCCCGCCGCTTCGAGCGCGGTGTACAGGCGCTTGAGCGCGGTGCGGGACTCTTCCAGCACCTGGTCGCTGAAATTGAAAGGGCTGCGGTAGTGCGTGCGCAGCATGAAGAAGCGCACCGATTCGCCGTCGAAGCGGCGCAGCACGTCCTGGACGGTGAAGAAGTTGCCCAGCGACTTGGACATCTTCTCGTCGTCGATGTTCAGGAAGCCGTTGTGCATCCAGACTTTGACGAAGGGCCCGCCGCTGGCACCCTCGCTCTGGGCAATCTCGTTCTCATGGTGCGGGAACTGCAGGTCCATGCCGCCGCCGTGGATGTCGAAGGGCTCGCCGAGCAGCGCGCAGCTCATCGCGGAGCACTCGATGTGCCAGCCGGGGCGGCCGGGGCCGTATGCGCTGGGCCACTTGGCGTCGTCGGGCTCGTCGGGCTTGGCGGCCTTCCAGAGCACGAAGTCCAGCGGGTCTTCCTTGTCGCCGAGCACGGCCACGCGTTCGCCGGCGCGCAATTCGTCGAGCGACTTGCCCGACAGCTTGCCGTAGCCGGGGAATCGCCGTACCGCGTAGTTCACGTCACCACTCTCGGCGCGGTAGGCCAGGCCCTTGGCTTCGAGGCGGTCGATGAGCTGCAGCATCTGCGGCACGTAGTCGGTGGCACGCGGCTCGTGCGTCGGCGGCAGCGTGCCCAGCGCGGCGAAGTCGCGGTGCATGGCCGCGATCATCTCGTCGGTGAGTTGGCGGATGGTGATGCCGCGCTCCAGCGCACGCTTGATGATCTTGTCATCGATGTCGGTGATGTTGCGCACGTAGTCGACGCGGTAGCCGCTGGCCAGCAGCCAGCGGTAGACGACGTCGAAAGCCATCACCATGCGGGCGTGGCCGAGGTGGCACAGGTCGTATACGGTGATGCCGCAGACGTACATGCGCACGCGCCCAGGCTCGATCGGCGTGAACGGCTCCAGGCGGTGCGTCAGGGTGTTGTGGATGCGTAGCTTCATGGCTGGGATCGCCGGGGTGACGCCGCTGTCGATGCCGTGGCTGCGGCCGGGTGACGCTGCGTCGATAGAATCGAAATCCAGTATAGCGGTCGGTCCCCGCTCGACCGCCGCGCCGTACCCTCATCCATGCTCCCCCGAAACCGCCTCATCCGCTGCGCGCTGGCACTGCTGTTCGCCTGCGCCGGGCCGGCCGTGGCCGACACCGCGGCCGACGTGCGCGCGCTGTTGTCGCGGGGCGACCCGAATGGTGCCCTGCCACTGGCCGAGCGTGCCGCCAAGGCGAGTCCGAACGATCCGCAGTTGCGCTTCCTGCACGCCGTGGTGTTGATGGACCTGCAGCGCGATGACGCGGCGCTGGAACTGTTCACGCGGCTGACGCAGGACTATCCGGAGCTGCCCGACCCCTACAACAACATCGCGCTGCTGCACGCCCGCGCCGGCCGGCTGGAGGCGGCGCGCCAGGCGCTGGAGACGGCGCTGCGCAACGACCCCGGCCACCGCACGGCACGCGTCAACCTCGGCCAGGTGCACCTGATGCTGGCCGTGCAGGCCTGGGAGCTGGCCGCCGCGGCCGGGCCGCTGGATCCACCCCTGCAGCGCCTGCTGGAAGGCGCGCGCAGCCTTCTCGCCGCCGGCACGGCGCCGGCCACGCCCCGCTAGACTCGCGGCCTCGCCGCCATTGCGACGCCGCCTTTCGGAGACCGCCCCTTGAGACACCTCTTGCCCCTTGTTGCCGCCGCCACGCTGCTGGCGATGACCTTTCCCGCGCTGGCACAGAAAGTCCGCCTGGCCACCAGTGCCGGCGACATCGTGCTCGAGCTCGAAGGCGAGAAGGCGCCCCAGACGGTGGCCAACTTCGTGCAGTACGTGCGCGCCGGCCACTACGACGGCACCGTCTTCCACCGCGTGATCGAGAACTTCATGATCCAGGCCGGCGGCTACAAGCCCGACCTGAGCGAGAGGCCCACGCGCGCGCCGATCCCTCTGGAAAGCCGCAGCGGCCTGTCCAACCGGCGCGGCACCGTGGCCATGGCGCGCACCTCCGACCCCAACTCGGCCACCGCGCAGTTCTTCATCAACGTCGCCGACAACGCCTTCCTCGACCAGCCCAATTCGCGCGACGGCAACGGCTACGCCGTTTTCGGCCGCGTCGTCGAAGGCATGGACGTCGTCGACAAGATCAGGGCAGTGCCGACGCGGGCGTCGGGCATGCACCAGAACCTGCCGGCCACGCCGGTGACCCTCAGCAAAGCCATCGTGGAGAAATGACATGAGCAAGTTCGTCCAGATGGACACCACCGCCGGCACGGTGCGCATCGAACTCGACGACGAGAAGGCACCCCTCAGCACCGCCAACTTCCTGGCCTACGTGAAGAAGGGCCACTACGACGGCACGGTGTTCCACCGCGTCATCAAGGGCTTCATGATCCAGGGCGGCGGTTTCGAGCCCGGCATGAAGCAGAAGCCGACCGACGCGCCGATCCGCAACGAGGCCAACAACGGCCTCAAGAACAAGCGCCACACGCTGGCCATGGCGCGCACCGGTGACCCGCACTCGGCATCGGCGCAGTTCTTCGTCAACACCGTCGACAACGACTTCCTCGACTTCCGTGCCGAAAACGCGCAGGGCTGGGGCTACGCGGTGTTCGGCCGTGTCGTCGAAGGCGCCGAGGTGCTGGACCAGATCGAAAGCGTGCGCACCGGGCGCAAGGGCATGCATGACGACGTGCCGCTGGAAGACGTGCGCATCGAGCGTGCCGTCGAGGTGAGCTGAGGGTGGCAGGCAGCGCAGCGGCGGGCCGCGAGGCGGTCGGGGCGCTGCCGGCCTACTTCGAGTTCGTGGCACCGCGGGACTGGAAGGCGATCGACTTCATCTCCGACCTGCACCTGTGCGAAGCCTTGCCTCGCACCTTCCAGGCCTGGTCGGCGCACCTGCGGCACACGCCCGCCGATGCGGTGCTCATTCTCGGCGACCTGTTCGAAGCCTGGGTCGGCGACGACTCGCACACCCTGCCCTTCGAGCGGCGTTGCCTGGAAGTGCTGGCCGACGCGGCCAGCCACCGCACGCTGGCGTTCATGGTGGGCAACCGCGACTTCCTGCTCGGCACGGCCATGCTGCGCGCCAGCGGCATGATGGGCCTGCCCGACCCCACGCTGCTGGAAGCCTGGGGGCAGCGCGTGCTGCTCAGCCACGGCGACGCGCTGTGCCTGGACGACCGGCCCTACCAGGAATTTCGCGCCGAGGTGCGGTCGGCGCCCTGGCAGCAGGCCTTCCTGGCGCGGCCGCTGGCCGAACGCCGGGCGCTGGCAGCCGAGATGCGACGAATGAGCAGTACGCGCCATCGCTTCGACGGCGACAGCGCCGCCGATGTCGATGCCGCCGCAGCGGTGCGCTGGTTGCACGCCATTGGCGCCGCCGAGATGGTGCATGGCCACACGCACCGGCCCGGCAGCAACGCCCTGGCGCCCGGCTTCAAGCGCCATGTGCTCAGCGACTGGGACCTGGACACCGCCGATCGCGCCGAAGTGCTGCGCCTGACGCGCAAGGGCTTCGAACGCATCGGCCCGGCAGCGCGTTGAAGCATGGTCATCGGCCACTGGTGGCAGGGGCTGCGCCTGCGGCGCGAGCAGGCGGCCGTGGCGCGCCGCGCCATCCCCGACGATCTGTGGAAGCGCACCCTGGTGCGCTATCCCTTCCTGCGGCGCCGCGATGCCACCGACGCCGCCGAGCTGCGCCGCCTGACCAGCCTGTTCCTGGACCGCAAGGAGTTCAGCGTCGCCGGCGGGCTCAAGCTCTCCGATGCGATGGTCGTGGCCATCGCGGCGCAGGCCGTGCTGCCGGTGCTGCGCCTGGGGCTGGCACGCTACGACGGTTTCGTGGGCATCGTCGTGCACGCCGGCCAGGTGGTGGCGCGGCGTGAGGTCGCCGACGACGACGGCATCGTGCACCAGTATGACGAGGTACTGGCCGGCGAGGCCATGGAGGGCGGCCCGGTGATGCTGTCGTGGCAGGACGTTCGCGCCGCCGGGCGCAGCGCGGCGCACGGCTACAACGTCGTCATTCACGAGTTTGCACATGTGCTGGACATGGCCGACGGGCTGTCCGACGGCGTGCCGCTGCTGCCAGCCGACATCCCGGTGGCGGCGTGGCGCAGCCTGCTGCAGCACGAGTATGGCGCCTTCGTGCAGCGCATCGCGCGCGAGGAAGACACCGTGCTCGACCCCTACGGCGCCGAGGGCGAGGACGAGTTCTTCGCCGTCGCCAGCGAGGCCTTCTTCGTGCACCCGCAGGGCATGCAGCGCGAACACCCCGGCTTGTACGGGATGTTCGTGCGCTTCTACAGGCAGGATCCAGCGGCCGAAACGGCCGCGCCGCGCGGCGCGGCTTAAGCGGTCGTCGCCTCGGCGCGCGGCTTGTCGCTCTTGCGCGGCGGCTGGATGTCGAGCAGCACCTCGCCCTTGTCGTCCACATCCACGGTGAGGCGGCCGCCGTCGACCAGGCGGCCGAACAGCAGTTCGTCGGCCAAGGCACGGCGGATCGTGTCCTGGATCAGCCGCTGCATCGGCCGCGCCCCCATCAGCGGGTCGAAACCCTTGGCCGACAGGTGCTTGCGCAGCGCGTCGGTGAAGGTGACTTCGACCTTCTTCTCGGCCAGCTGACCTTCGAGCTGCAGCAGGAACTTGTCGACCACGCGCAGGATGATGTCCTGGTCGAGCGAGCGGAAGTTGACGATGGCGTCGAGCCGGTTGCGGAACTCGGGCGTGAACAGGCGCTTGATGTCGGCCATCTCGTCGCCCTGCTCGCGCTTGTTGGTGAAGCCGATGGTGGCCTTGTTCATCGTTTCGGCACCGGCGTTGGTGGTCATGACGATGATGACGCTGCGGAAGTCGGCCTTGCGCCCGTTGTTGTCGGTCAGCGTGCCGTGGTCCATGACCTGCAGCAGGACGTTGAAGACGTCCGGATGCGCCTTCTCGATCTCGTCGAGCAGCAGCACCGCGTGCGGCTTCTTGCTGATGGCCTCGGTGAGCAGGCCGCCCTGGTCAAAGCCCACGTAGCCCGGTGGCGCGCCGATCAGGCGGCTCACCGCATGGCGTTCCATGTACTCGCTCATGTCGAAGCGGATGAGCTCGATGCCCAGCACGTAGGCCAGCTGCTTGGCGACCTCGGTCTTGCCGACGCCGGTGGGCCCGCTGAAGAGGAAGGCGCCGATCGGCTTGTCGGGCTTGCCCAGGCCGGAGCGCGCCATCTTGATCGCCGACGAGAGGGCGTCGATGGCCGGATCCTGGCCGAAGACCACGCTCTTGAGGTCGCGATCCAGTGTCCTGAGCTTGCCGCGGTCGTCGCTCGACACGCTGGCCGGCGGGATGCGGGCGATCTTGGCCACGATCTCCTCGACCTCGGCGCGGTTGATCGTCTTCTTGCGCTTGCCCGCGGGCAGGATGCGCTGCGCGGCGCCGGCCTCGTCGATGACGTCGATGGCCTTGTCGGGCAGGTGGCGGTCGTTGATGTACTTGGCCGACAACTCCGCCGCCGCCTGCAGCGCGGCCAGCGCGTACTTGACGCTGTGGTGCTCTTCGAAGCGCGACTTCAGACCCTTCAGGATCTCGATCGTCTGCTCGACCGAGGGTTCCACCACTTCGACCTTCTGGAATCGCCTCGAGAGCGCCGCGTCCTTCTCGAAGATGCCGCGGTATTCGTTGAAGGTGGTGGCGCCGATGCACTTCATGGCGCCGCTGCTCAGTGCCGGCTTGAGCAGGTTGCTGGCGTCCAGCGTGCCGCCGCTGGCCGCGCCGGCGCCGATCAGGGTGTGGATCTCGTCGATGAAGAGGATCGCGCCGGGCTGGTCCTTGAGCTGCTTGAGCACGCCCTTCAGGCGCTGCTCGAAGTCACCGCGGTACTTGGTGCCGGCCAATAGCGCACCCATGTCCAGCGCGTAGACGGTGGCGTCGGCCAGGACTTCGGGCACGTCCTTTTCGGTGATGCGCCAGGCCAGGCCTTCGGCGATGGCGGTCTTGCCGACACCGGCCTCGCCGACCAGCAGCGGATTGTTCTTGCGCCGGCGGCACAGCACCTGGATCACGCGCTCGACCTCGTGCTCGCGGCCGATCAGCGGGTCGATCTTGCCGTCGCGGGCCAGTGCGTTGAGGTTCTGCGTGAACTGCTCCAGCGGCGAGCCCTTGGCGTCGCCCGGCTCTTCCTTCTCGCCCTCACCGCTGCCGCTGCTGCCTTCGTGGCCCTTGGCGGGCTCGGGCGGGTCGTTCTTCTTGATGCCGTGGGCGATGAAGTTGACCACGTCCAGGCGCGTCACGCCCTGCTGGTGCAGGTAATACACGGCATGCGAATCCTTCTCGCCGAAGATCGCCACCAGCACGTTGGCGCCGGTGACTTCCTTCTTGCCGCTGCCGGTGCTCTGGACATGCATGATGGCGCGCTGGATGACGCGCTGGAAACCCAGCGTCGGCTGCGTATCGACCTCGTCGGAGCCGCCCACGGTGGGCGTGTTCTCCTTGATGAAGGTCGCCAGGCTCTTGCGCAGGTCTTCGATGTTGGCGGCGCAGGCGCGCAGCACCTCGGCCGCCGAAGGGTTGTCCAGCAGCGCCATCAGCAGGTGCTCGACGGTGATGAATTCGTGCCGCTGCTGGCGCGCTTCGACGAACGCCATGTGCAGGCTGACTTCTAGCTCTTGCGCGATCATGCGGCCTCCATAATGCATTGCAGCGGGTGCCCTTCGCGGCGCGAAGCAGTCAGCACCAGTTCGACTTTCGTCGCGGCGACATCTTTCGGGTACACGCCGCAGACGGCGCGACCCTCGTGGTGGATCTTCAGCATGATGTGTGTGGCCGTGTCCAGATCACGCTGAAAGTACTGCTGCAGAACCATGACGACAAACTCCATCGGTGTGTAGTCGTCGTTGAGCATCACCACCTGGTACAGCGACGGCGGCTTGGTCTTCGCCGCCTTGCGCTCAGCCACGACAGCCCCTTGACCCCCCTCGCGACGCGGCGAGGCGCGTGGTCTGGGCGGTGCCGGGGGCGGTGGGGGTTCATCGGGCATGCCTGATTCTATCGAGTTGGTCCCGCTGCGTACGGCCGCGCCGCCATGGCCGTGACGGGCGCGGAACTTGTCGCATCGGCAGCCTCACCCCCCCGCCGGGCGGCGGCCGGCCCTGTCCTGAGGCGCACGGCTTGCTCGAGATCGGCTGACCAGCGTTTGTCCAGTCCGGCAGCCCACAGTAGCCTGCTTCGCCGCCTTGACACGGCCGAGCGAGCAGCGCGAAAATTTGTATCTACTTGTGTTGTCGTGCGAGGTGTGTCATGGCATGGGGTACGGTCAAGTGGTTCAATGACTCCAAGGGCTTCGGTTTCATTGAACCCGAAGGCGGTGGTGCAGACGTCTTTGCGCACTTTTCCGCCGTCCAGATGGAAGGGTTTCGTACCCTGAAACAGGGTGGCCGCGTGAGCTACGAGCTGGTTCAGGGCCCCAAGGGTGACCTGGCGCAGCACATCCGCCCACTTCTGGATACCGGCCCCCCGGCGGAGCAGTCCGCGGCAGAGCTGGCCGGCGCGCTGACCCAGTAGACCATGTCGGACCCCGCGGTGACGGGGCGAGGGAGCCAGGGCCGCGCGACGCGGCTCTACTTCAAGCCCTGCCGCACCATCTTGCGCCGCAGGTAGGCGATCTGGGTGGCCAGCGGCAACTCCTTCGGGCACACGTCGTGGCAGGCCAGCAGCGACATGCAGCCGAAGACGCCATCGTCGTCGCCGATGACTTCGTAGTAGTCGGCGTCGCTGCGCTTGTCCCGCGGGTCGAGCCGGAAGCGTGCCACGCGATTCAGGCCCACCGCGCCGACGAAGTCTTCACGCATGCGCGCGGTGCCGCAGGCCGCCACGCAGCAGCCGCACTCGATGCAGCGGTCGAGCTCGTAGATCTCGTCGGCCAGCTCGGGCTCCATGCGCTGTTCGATGCGCGTGATGTCCGGCCGCGGGTCGACCATGTGCAGCCAGCCCTCGAGCCGTTCACTCATGCCGCGCATCCACTTGCCGGTGTTGACCGACAAGTCGCCGATGAGCTCGAAGAACGGCAACGGCGCCAGCGTCGCCTCGGTACCCAGGTTCGTGGTCAGCGTGCGGCAGGCCAGCGCCGGCTTGCCGTCGATGACCATGGCGCAGCTGCCGCAGATGCCGGCGCGGCAGACGAAGTCGAACTGCAGCGATGGATCCTGCTTCTCGCGGATCTCCGACAGCGCGATGAACAGCGTCATGCCGTGCGCTTCTTCGATCTCGTAGGTCTGCCAGTGTGGCACGCTGCCGGCCTGGTGCGGGTTGTGGCGCAGCACGTTCAGCTTGAGCCGCCGGTTCGGCTGGTCGGCCAGGCCGCTGCCGCTGGCCGGGGCGGCGCGCGGCACGACGCGGATGGGAGCTTCGTTCATTTCGCAAACCTCTCGTCCAGGCGTTCGTTGCGGCCGCGCAGCGCGGCCGGCAGCAAGTGTTCGTAGGGCATCAGTGCCTGCTGCACCGCAAAGCGGTCGGCGCCGGCCAGGCGCTCGCGCACAGCGGCCACCTCGGCGGTGCGGGCCGGTGTTTCGGGGTGGTCGATGTAGTCCTTGGCGCCGTAGCCGCGCCATCCCGGCGGCAGTTCCATGGCGGCGACGTCCAGCGCCTCGTAGTTCAAGGTCGGCAAGGCATCGTCGCTGCCGGGCCAGGTAGCGAGCGTGCGCTTGAGCCACTGCGCGTCGTCGCGGCGCGGAAAGTCTTCGCGGAAGTGCGCACCGCGGCTTTCGGTGCGCACCAGCGCGCCGTACGCCACGCACAGCGCCAGCTTGAGCATCTTCTGCACCCGGTAGGCGGTGACGAGTTCGGGGTTGGCGCCGCCGTCGCGGCAGCGCAGGCCGATGTGGCGGCTGCGCTGCAGCAGCACCTGCAGTTCGTCGACGGCGCCCTGCAGGTCGGCGCCGCGGCGGAAGATGCCGACCTTGTCGGTCATGATTTCCTGCATGCGCGACTTCAGCGCCGAAGCGTCCTCGCTGCCGCTGCCGTCGATGAGCGACTTCAGATGGGCCTGCTCGCGCTCCATGAACTCGCGCACCAGGCCCATCGGCACGGTGACCTCGTTGTCGCTGCGGTCGCACCAGTCGGCAATGGACTCGCCGACGATCATGCCGGCCACCACCGTCTCGGCCACCGAGTTGCCGCCCAGGCGGTTGAAGCCGTGCATGTCCCAGCACGCCGCTTCGCCGGCGGCGAACAGGCCCTTCAGCGTCGGGCTGTGGCCGTTGGCATCGGTGCGCACGCCGCCCATTGTGTAGTGCTGCGCCGGGCGCACGGCGATGAAGTCCTTGACCGGGTCGGTGCCCAGGAAGCTCATGCAGATCTCGTAGACCTCACGCAGGTTGTGGCGGATGTGCTTTTCGCCCAGCAGCGTGATGTCCAGCCACAGGTGCTCGCCGTAGCGGCTCTTGACACCCTTGCCGGAGGCGATGTGCTGCTCCATGCGGCGCGAGACGACGTCGCGCGAAGCGAGCTCTTTCTTCTCGGGCTCGTAGTCGGGCATGAAGCGATGGCCGTCGACGTCCTTGAGCAGCCCGCCGTCGCCGCGGCAGCCCTCGGTGACCAGGATGCCGGCCGGGAAGATGGTCGTGGGGTGGAACTGCACCGCCTCCATGTTGCCCACCGCAGCAACACCGGTCTCCAGCGCCAGCGCGTGGCCGATGCCTTCACAGATGACGGCGTTGGTGGTCACGCGGTACAGGCGCCCGGCGCCGCCGGTGGCGATTGCGGTGGCCTTGGCCAGGTAGGCGCCGAGCGAGCCGTCGATGAGGTCGCGCACGATCGCGCCGTAGCAACGCGTGCCGTCGTGGATCAGCGCCAGTGCCTCGCAGCGCTCGAGCACGGGGATTGAATCGGCAATGGCCTGGTCGGCCACCGCCTGCAGCATGGCGTGGCCGGTGCCGTCGGAGACATGGCAGGTGCGCCACTTCTTGGTGCCGCCGAAATCGCGCTGGTTGATCAAGCCGTGGGCTTCGTCGCGCTCGGTGATGGTGACCCGCTGGCCGTTGATGACGACCTCGCGGTCACCCTTCTTGACGCGGCTCCAGGGCACACCCCAGGCCGCCAGTTCACGCACGGCCTTGGGCGCGGTGTTGACGAACATGCGCACGACGTTCTGGTCGGCGCCCCAGTCGGAGCCGCGCACGGTGTCCTCGAAGTGCACGTCCTCACTGTCGCCCTGCCCCTTGATGACGTTGGCCAGGCTGGCCTGCATGCCGCCCTGGGCGGCCTTCGAGTGCGAGCGCTTGGCCGGCACCAGCGACAGCACCATGGCGTCGTGGCCGCGACGCTTGGCCGCCACCGCCAGGCGCAGCCCGGCCAGGCCGCCGCCGATGACCAGCACGTCGGTATGGATGACTTTCATTTCGCCGGCTCCTGCGGTTGCACCCAGGCCGGGGTGTAGCGTTCACCGACGCGGTCGCGGTGTTCGTAGCCGATCTTCATGTAGGCGGCCAGCGTGAGCAGCCCCAACGCCAGGAAAAAGGCCGTGAGCACCCATTTCGCGGTTTTCAGGCGTTTGCGGCCGGCTTCGGCGTCGGCGCCCTGCAGCCAGCCCCACTTCACGGCCAGCCGGTATAGGCCGATGCCGCCGTGCAGTTCCACGGCCAGCAGCAGCACCAGGTACAGCGGCCACCAGCTCGCGCTCCACACTCGGTCCGCCGAACCGTAGGGACCGATGTCGCCGGGGTGCATGAGCATCTGGAACAGGTGCGGCGCGGCCAGGAAGAAGAGCGCAAAGCCGGTCACCACCTGCACCCACCACAGCGTGGTGTCTTCGTGCTTGAGCAAGGCGCGGTGGCTGGTGAAGTTGCGGTACTGCCGGTAGTTGGCCGGGAACTTGCGCAGCGCCAGGAAGGCGTGCAGTACGAACACGAACGCAATGCCGCCGACAACGAACGACACCAGAATCGGGTACGAGCGGTCGAAGAAGAAATAGCCCTCGAAAGCCTTGGTCACCGACCACATGAAGTCCTTGCTCACCAGGATGGTCGAGACGAAGAACATGTGGCCCCACATGAAGAGCCCCAGCACCAAGCCGCTGACGCTCTGCGCCAGATCCAGGCGCGCAGGCCAGTGGCTCTTGCCGCGTCGGGCGCGTAGCCCGACGCCAGCGATCACGTCAGTCGGTGTGTGCATGCGACGGCTCTCCGTTCATGGGGTCGATGGGGCGCGACCGATCCGAGCGCGAGTGTCCGCCCGCGGACCGGGTCCCGGGTTTGTCACAGGTCAATGCCCGGCGAACACGCAACGCAAGTGCGTGGTTCAGCACCCACCCTGTGTGTAATCCACATACACCGGCTCGTACATTTGAGCCCGCACGTGGACCAGCAGGTCAGGTGGCCGCGGCACGCCGGCCAGGCCGCGGTCGAACGCGACCTCTGCCACCGCAGCGGCGATGTGCGCCGAGACTTCGCGCACGCGCGCCAACGGCGGGTACAGGCTGCCTTGCGCCAGGTCCTCGGGCGACACCTGCGCGCACAGCGCGTGCACGGCCGCCATGAACATCTCGTCGCTGACACGGCTCGCCCTGGTGGCTATCGCACCCAGGCCGACGCCCGGAAAGATGTACGAGTTGTTGCCCTGCCGCGGCACGAAGCGCTTGCCGTCCAGCACGACCGGCCCGAACGGACTGCCCGACGCGAACAGCGCCTGGCCGTCGACCACGACGCGGTAGAACAGCGTCTCGTTGCGGTCGTGCAGCGCGGCGAGGTTGATGTACTTGTCCAGGTCCGTGGGCTTGCGGCGGAAGTTCTGCAGCACGCGCTTGACCTGGTCGGCCTGGGTGTTGATGCGCGGCGGCAGCAGGCCGCGCAGGCCGAGCGCGTCACGCTCCGTGGCGCTGAAGGCCGTGCCCTTGTTCAACAGCGGCTCGCGCAGCAAGGCAGTGCCCCGGGGCAGTCCAGCGGCCCCCGCGGTGTCTTCTCCTGCATTCATGGCTGGTCTCCTCCAGCCAGGAATGCTAGGCGGACGCCGCCGCGGACGTTCAGTTCTTGACGACTTCGTTGATCTCGATCATGAGACCGTTGGCCGAGGGGCCGACCGGCGCCGACTGCCCGGTCAGGTCGCCCGCGCTGGGCACCGCCAGCCCGCTCTTGCTCACGCGGGCGCTGACCACGACCTGGGGGAACAACGACAGCTTGGCCCCGGGCGACATGGCCATGCTGTCGTCGAGCGCGAACTCGGCCGGCAGATCCCTGACCTGCTTGCGCAGGATGGCCAGCGGCATGCGCGAGCCCTCGGCCGGGCGGGCGTAGATGAACACGGCGTCGGTGGGGGCTGCCATCACGGCCAATGCAGGTGCCAGGCGCACGGTGCCGCGCAGGCTGGCGCCGGTGGCTGCGACCGGCGCCGGCGGGGCTGCGGGCACAGCGGCCGGCTTGGCCGCCACCATCGGCGCGGGGGACTGCGGCGCACCGCCGGCAGCGATCGCTGCCAGCCCCAGGCCGCCGCGTTCGCGTGCCTCGGCGATGCTGGCCTGCACCTGCGGCAGGTAGGGGCTGTCCGGCGGTGCGTTGCGGGCCACCTGGTCCCAGTAGCGCACCGCAGTGGCGTAGTCCTGGCGGTTGAAGGCCGCGGCACCGGCCAGCGACAGCGCCTTCAGGTTGTTCGGCTCGATCTTCAGAGCACGCTCGACCAGCTTCAGCGGCTCGCCTTCGAGGTTGCGGTTGTTCTTGAGCGCCAGCGTGTCGGCGTAGTCGGCCAGCAGCCGCGCATCGTCGGCACGCTGCGCCACCGCCTTCTGGTAGGCCGGCAGCGCGTCGTCGACGCGGCCGAGCATGCCGTAGGAGCGGGCCAGCATGGCCCAACCCTCGGCGTCGTCGGGCTGGCCCCTGAGCCGCGCTGCCAGTTGTTCGACGGCGGCGGCGAACTGCTGCTCGTCGGCCCCGCTGGCGTGCGGGTTGCTGCCGCCGGCCGCGGCGGCCGATGGCGACCCGGCGCTCGGCACGCCGGGCGACCCCGTCCACGCATAGCCGGCCAGCGCGAGCACGACCACGAAGGACAGCAGTCCGGCGGTCATGGCCCGGGACGGGCGCGAAGTCACCTCGGCGGCGGGTGCGTTGGCCCTGGCGGCGTCCGCTTCGGGGGCGGCCAGCACGGCCTGCAGGATTTCACGCTCGAGCTGTGCCTTGCCGGACTCGTAGGCCTTGCGGCCGACGCTGCCCTTGTCATGCTGTGTCTTCAGCTGCTGCAGCCGCTGGCGCAGCGCTTGGATGTCTTTGTTCATCTGTTGGGGTCGAGCGGCGCCGGGGCCGCTGCGATGTCTTCGGGTTCTTCGGGGTCGAAGTGCTCGTTGCCGAGCCGGCTGCGGCGTCGCAGCACCAGCACCAAGGTCGCCAATCCCACCACCATCAGCACCGCGGGACCGAACCAGAGCAGGAAAGTGGTGCCCTTGACCGGCGGCCGGTAGAGGACGAAGTCGCCGTAGCGTGCGGTCATGTAGTCGATGATCTGCCGCTCGCTCTGGCCGGCGCGCAGCATCTCGCGCACCTGCCTGCGCAGGTCCACCGCGAGCTCGGCATTGGAGTCGGCAATGGTCTGGTTCTGGCACACCAGGCAGCGCAACTCGGCGGAGATGCGCAGCATCTGCTTTTCCAGCTCGGGCTCGGCCGCCGCGAGCGGCGCGTCCGCGGCGTGCACGACCCCGGCCAGGCACAGCGCCAGCAGGGCAAGGAGAAGTTTATGCATTGAGCTGTTTCAACAGGGGTTCGATGCGATCGCGCAGCACTTCGGGCGTGACGGGGCCGATCTGCTTGAAGCGAATCACGCCCTGCTTGTCGATGACGAAGGTCTCGGGCACGCCGTAGACGCCGAAATCGATGCCCACGCGCCCGTCGGCGTCGATCAGCGAGGCCTTGTAGGGGTTGCCGAAGCGCGCCAACCAGGCCAGGCCGTCCTCGCGCTTGTCCTTGTAGTTCAGCCCGTACAGCGGCACCGTGCTGCGGCGAGCGAAGTCGACCAGCAGCGGGTGTTCCTCGCGGCAGGCCGCGCACCAGGAGGCCCAGACGTTGAGGATCCAGACCTGGCCCTGCAGGTCGGCCTGCGTGACCTTGACCGCCGGGTCGTCCAGCCGCGCCAGCTCGAAGGCCGGCACCGGCTTGCCGATCAGCGGCGACGGCACCTCGCGCGGATTCAGGTTCAGGCCCACCGCCAGGAAGCCCAGCAACACGGCGAACAGCGCCAGCGGGAGCAGGTATTGCCAACGCTTCATGCCGTGGCCTCCATGGTGCGCGCGGCGGCCTGCTCGCGGCGCGCCAGCCGGTAGCGGCGGTCGCTGGCGGCCAGCAGTCCGCCCAGGGCCATGATCACGCAGCCGCCCCAGATCCAGGCCACGAAGGGCTTGTAGTAGACGCGCACCACCCACGCGCCCTTGTCGTCGGGCTGACCCAGCGACACGTACAGGTCACGCGTCAGGCGGCTGTGGATGGCGGCCTCGGTCATGGGGTTGTTCTGCACGCGGTAGACGCGCTTTTCGGGCTGCATGGTCACCACCGGGCGGTCGCCCTGCGTGACCTCGATCGTCCCGCGCGCAGCCACGTAGTTGCGGCCGTCGACGTCGCGCACGCCGCGGAAGGTGAAGGTGTAGCCGGCGACTTCGGTCGTGTCGCCGACCTGCATGGTGACGTCACGCTCGATCTGGAAGGTGTTCACCATCGTGACGCCGATGATGAACGCCGCCACGCCCAGGTGCGCCAACATCATGCCGACCGTCGCGCGCGGCAACTGCCGCAACCGGTGTGTGATGCTGCTGCGCATGCCGCCGGCCGGCCGCACGCGCTCCCACAGGTCGGTCGCCAACGTGGCGACGATCCAGAAGGCCATCGCCAGCCCCAGGCTGGCCATCCAGGAGATCTTGCCGGCGGTCCAGCCCGCGCCCACCGCCGCCAGCAGCGTCACCACGGCGGCCCAGCGCAGCCGGCGTGCCAGGTCGGGCACCGACGCCTCCTTCCAGCGTGCCAGCGGGCCGACGCCCATCAGGAACACCAGCGGCGCCATCAGCGGCACGAAGACGGTGTCGAAGTACGGCGGGCCGACCGAGATCTTGCCCATGCCGAGCGCGTCGAGCAGCAGCGGGTACAGCGTGCCCAGCAGCACGGCGCCCATGGCCACCACCAGCAGCACGTTGTTGGCGAGCAGGAAGCTTTCGCGCGACACCGGCGCAAAGCGCGTGCCCAGGCCGACCGTGGGTGCGCGCCAGGCGAACAGCGCCAGCGAGGCGCCGATGACCACGGTGAGGAAGGCCAGGATGAACAGCCCGCGTGCCGGGTCGGTGGCGAACGCGTGCACCGACGACAGCACGCCCGAACGCACGAGGAAGGTGCCCAGCAACGACAGCGAGAAGGCCGAAATCGCCAGCAGCACCGTCCACGACTTGAAGGCGCCGCGCTTTTCGGTCACGGCCAGCGAATGGATCAATGCCGTGCCCACCAGCCAGGGCATGAAGGAGGCGTTTTCCACCGGGTCCCAGAACCACCAGCCGCCCCAGCCCAGTTCGTAGTAGGCCCACCAGCTGCCCAGCGCGATGCCCAGGGTGAGGAAGATCCAGGCGGCGGTGGTCCACGGCCGGGTCCAGCGCGCCCACTGCGCGTCGAGGTTGCCGCCGATGAGGGCCGCGATGGCAAAGGCAAAGGCCACCGCAAAGCCGACGTAGCCCATGTAGAGCAAGGGCGGGTGGAAGATCATGCCCGGGTCCTGCAGCAGCGGGTTGAGGTCGCGGCCGTCGACGGCCGCGGGCACCAGGCGGTCGAAGGGGTTGGAGGTCAGCAGCGTGAAGAGCATGAATCCGACCAGCGTGAGCGACATCACCGCCAGGACGCGCGCCGCCATCGCCATCGGCAGGCTGCGGCTGAACATCGCCACCGCGCCCATCCAGCCGCACTGCATCAGCAGCCACAACAGCATGGAACCCTCGTGCCCGCCCCACACCGCCGCGACGCGGAACTCCAGCGGCAACGCGCTGTTCGAATTCGACGCCACGTAGTGCACCGAGAAGTCGTGCTGCACGAAGGCGATGACCAGGCAGGCGAAGGACAGCGCCACCAGCACGAACAGCACGCCGGTGGCCGGCCGCGCCAACGCCATCCAGTCGGCGCGGCCGCGATGGGCGCCGACCAGCGGCACGACGCCCAGCGCCAGTGAGACCCCCAGCGCCAGCCAGAGCAGGAAGTGACCGACTTCCGGGATCATTTGCCCGGCTCCTTGACGAGTGAATCGGCCAGCTTGCCGGTTCCGTGCTGGGCCTTCTTCAGGGCATCCGCAGCCTCGGGCGGCATGTAGTTCTCGTCGTGCTTGGCCAGCACCTCGCGGGCCACGAACACGCCGTCCTGCAACTGCCCCTGCGCGACCACGCCCTTGCCTTCCTTGAACAGGTCGGGGAGGATGCCCTGGTAGCGCACGGGCACGGTGGCGGCCGTGTCGGTGACGACGAACTGCACCTGCGTGCCGTCGACCTTGACCGACCCTTCCTCGACCAGGCCGCCGACGCGGAAGGTGCGCCCGCTGGGCGCCTCGTGGGCCGCGACCTGGCTGGGGGAATAGAAGAACACCAGGTTGCTCTGGAAGGCGTTCAGCACCAGGGCGACGATGACGCCCACGGTGGCCACCAGACCGCCCAGCAGGGCAAAACGCTTGTGACGTGGTTTCATGATTCAGCCTCGTTTTCAGGATTCATGCGCGCCGCATCCCGCAGCGAGCGGCGGTGCCGGCGGTGCACCAACCAGGGCTCCAAGGTCATCAGCAGCGCCGCAGCGGCGTACGAGCCCCACACATACAGGCCGTAGCCGCCCATTTCGAAGAACGCCGAAGCGCTGCCCCAGTTCATGGATGCATTCTCCCCCGCGTCAGTTCCGCCACCCAGCCAGCGTGGGCTTCGCGCTCGATGATGATGGCGCGCGTGCGCATGAACACCGCGGCGAAGGCATAGGCCCAGAAGGCGAAGGTCATGATCAACATCGCCGTCAGCATGGTGGCGGCCATCTTGGGCGCTGCCGTCATGCTGACAGTGGCGCCCTGGTGCAGCGTATTCCACCATTTCACCGAGAAGTAGATGATCGGCACGTTGACGCTGCCCACCAGGGCCAGCAGCGCGCCGGCCTGATCGGCACGGCGCACGTCGTCGATGGCGTTGACGAGGGCGATGTAACCGAGGTAGAGGAAGAGCAGGATCAGCTCGCTGGTCAGACGTGCGTCCCACACCCACCAGGCGCCCCAGGTCGGTTTGCCCCAGAAGGCGCCGGTCCACAGTGCCAGGAAGGTGAACATGGCCCCGGTGGGTGCGATGGCACGTGCCACCATGGACGCCAGCCGCGCGTTGAAGGCCCAGCCGATGGCGGCCCAGAAGGCCATCACCAGGTACAGCACCATCGACATCCAGGCCGCCGGCACGTGGATGAAGATGATGCGGTAGGACTCGCCCTGCGTGGCATCGGTGGGGGCGACGAAGAAGCCGATGTACAGCCCGGCCGCCGTCAGCGCGACCGTCGCCGCCCACAACCACGGCACCAGCCAGCCGGACAGACGGTAGAAGCGCGACGGCGCGGCAAAGGTATACAGGCGCAGCGGCGGGGAATTCACTCGGGAGCCCTCATTCTGTGGAGATGCGCAGTGCCGCAGCCGTGGCCAGCGGCGCCCCCAGCGCGGTGGCCAGCAGCAGCGCACCGAGCAAGGAGAAGTGCCCGGCCGCCGAAAGACCGGCCTCGACGTTGCTCACCGCGCCGGCGCCGAAGATCAGCGCCGGCGTCGTCAGCGGCAGCACGATCAGGATCAGCAGCATGCCGCCGCTGCGCAGGCCCAGCGTCAGCGCCGCACCCAGCGCGCCGAGCAGGCTGAGGATGGGTGTGCCCAGCAGCAGGCCGGCCACCAGCGCCGCCAGTGCCGGCAAGGACATGCCGAACAGCAGGCCCACCAGCGGCGTGGCCACGATCAGCGGCAGGCCGGTCAACAGCCAGTGGGCTGCCGACTTGGCCGCCGCCACGGCGATTGCCGGCTGCGGTGCGAGCAGCATCTGTTCCAGCGAGCCATCGGCCAGATCGCCGGCAAACAGGGTCCCCACCGACAGCATCGACGCCAGCAGCGCGCAGACCCAGACGATGCCGGGCGCGATGTCGCGCAGCATCTGGGGCTCCGGCCCCACGCCCAAGGGGAACAGGCTCAAGGCAACGATGAAGAACACCACCGGCAACAGCGAGTCGATGCGCCGCCGCGAGGCCAGCTTGAGGTCGCGCAGCAGCACGACTAGAAAGAGATCCCTCATGCGAGGCCATGGCGGTCGAGGTCGAAGACCCGCGGCACCGGGTCGAGCAGGCTCGGTGTCTGGTGGCTGGTCAGCAGTGTGGCGCCGCCGCGCGCGGCGTGTTCGCCGAGCAGGCCGTTGAGGGCGGCGATGCCGTCGGCGTCCAGCGCATCGAAGGGCTCGTCCAGCAGCCACAGATCGGCGTGCATGGACAGGGCCAGCCGCGCCAGCGCGACGCGGCGGCGCTGGCCCTGGCTGAGCGTGCGTACGGGCGCGTGGCGGCTGCCGCGTACGCCCAGCCTTTGCAGCGCCTGTGCCAGGGTCTCGTCGTCGGGCCGGTCGCCGCGCGTGCGGGCCAGGAAACGCAAGGCCTCGAGGGCCGTGAGGTCGTCCTTGAGCGCATTCTGGTGGCCGATGTAAACCAGGCTGCGCCGTCCTGCCGCTGCGGCCTGTCGCTGCGGCACCCCGCCCACCCTCACCTCGCCGGCCATCGGCGTGGCCAGGCCAGCCAGTAGGCGCAGCAGGCTGGTCTTGCCGCGACCGTTGCGGCCGCGCAGCCAGACCACCGCGCCTGGCTCCAGTGCCATCTCGAGGTGTTCGAACAGCGCGCGCTCACCGCGCTGGCCCGCGAGGTCGCAGGCCTGCAGCACCCATGGCGCCGAGGCAGCGCGAGGGACCAGGTTGGCGGTGGCCGGCGGGTTATCCATGGTCTGTGAGGCTCGACAGGTTCAGGTTCGGCAGGCGTCGAGTGCCGCCGCCATGCGTTGCAGTGAGCCAGTGCGGGTTGGCGGGGTCCACGAGCAGCGGCGCAGTGTAGCGGGGCGGTGCAGCCTTTTTGCCAATGGGGATCGTCTCGATTCGACGGGGGGCTGACATAGGTCAAGGTGGCCAACGGTGGCTGTAATAGCCTCGCGCCGCTCTGCAGGCTTGGGCACCGCAGCCTGGCGCCATACAGACGGCGGATGCGACAACCATAGCGAACTCGATAGGCGACCATGGCTGTGCACACGATACGCAAAGGATTGGACCTGCCCTTGGCGGGGGCGCCCGAGCCGCGTATCGAGCCGGCAGCGGCCCCGCGCCGCGTGGCATTGCTGGGTGCAGACACGCACGGCCTGCGCCCGGCGCTGGCGGTGCAGCCGGGCGACCGGGTGCTGCGTGGCCAACTGCTTTACGGTGACCGCAAGTCGCCGGGCCTGTGCTACACCTCCCCTGCCGCCGGCACCGTGAGCGCGCTGCACCGCGGCGAACGGCGGTCTTTTCTTTCCATGGTCATCGATGTCGCCGACGACGATGGCCCTGCGGCCCAGGTGGACTTCGAAAGCCTGCCCCCTCGCGGCAGCGCGCCCGCCGATGGCGCCGCCGTACGCGCGCTGTTGCTGGAAAGCGGGCTGTGGAGCGCCCTGCGCACCCGACCCTTCAGCCGCGTGCCGGCCGCCGACGCCGTGCCGCGGGCGATCTTCGTCACCGCCATCGACAGCCACCCGCATGCGCCCGATCCGCAGCTCGTGCTGGCTGGGCGCGAGGCCGACTTCGCCGCCGGCATGGCGGCCATCGAGCTGCTGGCACCGGGCCCGGTGTATCTGTGCCGCGGCACCGGTTCGCGCATCGCCCCCGGGCCGGGTTCACGCGCCGAAGTGCACGAATTCAGCGGCCCGCACCCGGCCGGCACGCCCGGCCTGCACATCCACCTGCTGCATCCGGTCGACGCCGAGCGCACCGTCTGGCACATCGGCTACCAGGACGTGGCGGCCATCGGCCACCTCCTGGCCACGGGGCGGCTCGACGTCGAACGTGTGGTCTCGCTGGCCGGTCCTGCGGTACACCGCCCGCGACTGCTGCGCACCCGGCTCGGCGTGTCGCTGGCCGAGCTGACCCAGGGCGAGTTGGCCGACGGCGAGTTGCGCGTGCTCTCGGGGTCGGTGCTCGACGGCCGTGTCGCGGCCGGCGACGAGACCGGCTATCTCGGCCGCCACCACCGCCAGGTGTCGGTCCTGCGCGAGGGCCACGAGCGCGAACTGTTCGGCTGGATCGCGCCGCAGAAGGACAAGTTCTCGCTCTGGAGCGTCGTGCTCGGCCATTTCGCCGGTCGCCGTGGCCTGCCGCTGACCACCAGCACCAACGGCGGCGAACGGGCGATGGTGCCCATCGGCGGCTACGAACGCGTGATGCCGCTGGACTTGATGCCGACCTTCCTGCTGCGCGCCCTGGTCATCGGCGACGTCGTCCGCGCGCAGACGCTCGGCTGCCTGGAACTGGACGAGGAAGACCTCGCGCTGTGCACCTTCGTATGTCCGGGCAAGTCGGAGTACGGGCCGCTGCTGCGCAAGGTGCTCGACCAAATCGAGAAGGACAACGCGTGAAGAGCCTGCGATCCCTGCTCGACCGCATCGCCCCGAACTTCGAGAAGGGCGGCCGCTACGAGCGCTGGTACCCGCTGTGGGAAGCCGCCGACACCTTCTTCTACACGCCCCATGCCGTGACCCGCGGCAGCGCCCATGTGCGCGACGCGATGGACCTCAAGCGCATGATGTTCCTGGTCGTGATCGCGGCCCTGCCCTGCGTCTTCATGGCCATGTTCAACACCGGTCTGCAGGCCAACCTGGCGCTGGACCCGGCCAGGACCGGCAGCCTGGAGGGCTGGCGTCATGCGGTGATCGCACTGCTCGGCGTGGGCTATTCCCCCGCCAGCCTGGGCGCCAACGTGATCCACGGCGCGCTGTACTTCCTGCCGCTGTACGCGGTCACGATGGTCGTCGGCCTGGCCTGGGAAGTGCTGTTCGCGGTGGTGCGAAAGATGGAGGTCAACGAAGGCTTCTTCGTCACCGGCCTGCTGTTTCCGCTGATCCTGCCGCCGACGACGCCGCTGTGGCAGGCCGCACTGGGCATCAGCTTCGGCGTCGTCGTCGCCAAGGAGGTGTTCGGCGGCACCGGCATGAACTTCGTCAACCCGGCGCTGGCCGCGCGCGCCTTCCTGTTCTTCGCCTATCCGGCCGAGATCTCGGGCGACAAGGTCTGGGCCGCAGTGCCCGAAGGCGCCGCCGTCGACGGCTACTCGGGCGCCACCCTGCTGGCCCAGATGCGCACCATGACCGGCGAGTTCGAGGCCCAGGGCTTCTCGTGGTGGAACGCCTTCATCGGCCTGGAGCCGGGTTCGATGGGCGAGACCTCGGCCCTGGCCTGCCTGATCGGCGCCGCGGTGATCATCTTCACCGGCGTCGGCTCGTGGCGCACGATGGCCGCAGCCACGCTGGGCACGGTGCTCATGGCCAGCCTGCTCAATGCCCTCGGCTCGGCCACCAACCCCTGGTTCGGCGTGCCCTTCTGGTGGCACATCGTGCTCGGCGGCTGGGCCTTCGGCATCGTCTTCATGGCCACCGACCCGGTGACGTCGACCTTCTCCGAGGCCGGCAAGTGGGTCTACGGTGTGCTGATGGGCGCATTGATCGTGCTCATCCGTGTCGTCAACCCGGCCTACCCGGAGTCGGTGATGCTGGTCATCCTGTTCATGAATGTCATGGCTCCGGTGATCGACCACTTCTTCGTGCAGGCCAATGTCAGGCGCAGAAAGGCCCGTCGTGGCTGACATCAACAGCACCCGCTACACGATCCTGTTCGCGACCACGGTCTGCGTCATCTGCGCGGCCCTGGTGTCGGTCGCCGCGGTCAGCCTGAAGCCGGCGCAGCAGGCCAATGCCCGGCTGTACATGGAGAAGAACGTGCTCGTCGCGGCCGGACTGGTGCCGCCAGGCCAGAGCATGACGGTGCCCGAGGTGCAGGCCTACTTCGAGCGTGACATCGAGGCCCGGCTGGTGAACCTGAGCACCGGCGAATTGCTGCCGTGGGACCAGGCCGACGCCCGGCGCTACGACCAGCGTGCGGCCCGCAACGACCCCGCCACCAGCCAGGCCGCGCCAGGCAATCCCGCCGGCGTGCGCCGCCTGCCGAACCGGGGCATCGTGTATTTCGTGATGAAGGACGGCCAGGTCGACCAGATGGTGATCGCCGTCGAGGGCCTGGGCATGTGGGGCACGATCTACGGCTTCCTGTCGCTCGCGCCGGACGCCAACACCGTGCGCGGCCTGACCTACTACGAACATCGCGAAACACCGGGCCTGGGCGCCGAGATCAGCAACCCCGACTGGCTGGCGCTGTGGCGCGGCCGCAAGGGCTACGACGACGCGGGGAAGGCCGCGGTCAGGGTCATCAAGGGGCCGGCCGGCAAGCCCGAGGCCGACCCGCACCATGTCGACGGCCTGTCGGGCGCCACCATCACCGGCAACGCCGTCACCCACCTGATGCAGTTCTGGCTGGGCGAACATGGCTACGGCAAGTTCCTGCAACGCTTCCGTGAAGGAGCACGGTCATGAGCACATCGACTTCCGCCGCCACGGCAGGGTGGCGCCTGGACGCCAGGGAGCGCGCGGTCCTGTTCGACCCGCTGTTCGTCAACAACCCGATCAACGTCCAGGTGCTGGGCATCTGCTCGGCGCTGGCGGTCACCACGCGCATGGACAAGGCGCTGGTGCTGAGCATCGGCGTGGTGATGGTGGCGGTGCTGGCCAATCTGGCGGTCAGCCTGTTGCGCGAGCGCATCCCGCCGGCGATACGCATCATCGTCATGCTGGCCATCATCGCTTCGCTGGTGATCGTGTTCGACCAGGTGCTCAAGGCGACGATGTACGAGCTGTCGCTGGAGCTGTCGGTGTTCGTCGGCCTGATCATCACCAACTGCATCGTGATGGGCCGCGCCGAGGGCTTCGCGATGAGCAACCCGCCGCGCCTTTCCTTGCTCGACGGCCTGGGCAACGCGCTGGGCTACGCGCTGGTGCTGCTGGCGGTGGCCTTCATGCGTGAACTGCTGGGCGCCGGCAAGCTGTTCGGCATGACCGTGCTGCCGCTGGTCAAGGACGGCGGCTGGTACGTTCCCAACGGCATGATGCTGCTCGCGCCTTCGGCGTTGTTCATCATCGCCGGACTGATCTGGGCCCAGCGCACCTTGCAGCCGCAGCTGCAGGAAAAAGACTGATGGAACACTATGTCAATCTCGGCCTGCGGGCCGTGTTCCTGGAGAACATGGCGCTGGCCTACTTCCTGGGCTACTGCTCCTTCCTGGCCTGCTCGAAGAAGGTCGAAACCGCCATCGGCCTGGGCGCGGCGGTGGTCTTCGTGCAGACCCTGACCGTGCCGCTGAACAACCTCGTGTTGAACTACCTGCTGGCCGAAGGCGCGCTGACCTGGATCAGCCCGGCGCTGGCGACGGTGGACCTCAGCTTCCTGTCGTTCATCCTTTTCATCGCTTCCATCGCGGCGGCGGTGCAGGTGGTGGAGATGGCGGTCGACCGCTACGCCCCCGGCCTGTACAACACGCTCGGGGTCTTCCTGCCGCTGATCGCGGTGAACTGCGTCATCCTCGGCGGCTCGCTGTTCATGCAGGAGCGCGAATACAACTTCCCGGAAAGCGTGGTCTTCGGCGTCACCTCGGGCCTGGGTTTCGCCATCGCGATCATCGCCCTGGCCGCCATCCGCGAAAAGCTCAGCTACTCCAACGTGCCGGCCGGGCTGCGCGGCCTGGGCATCACCTTCGTCGCCGCGGGTCTCATGTCGCTGGCGTTCATGGTCTTTTCCGGCATCCAGCTCTGAAGGCTCGCCATGACTTCCGTCCTGCTTGCCATCGTCATGTTCACGGGCATCGTGCTGCTGCTGGTGCTGCTCCTGATGAGCGCGCGCAAGAAGCTGGTGGCCACCGGCGACGTGTCCATCGTCGTCAACGAGGACGATGCCAAGGCGCTGACGGTCGCCGCCGGCGGCACGCTGCTGGGAGCGCTGAGCGCGAACAAGATCTTCATTCCCGCGGCCTGCGGCGGCAAGGGGTCGTGCGGGGTCTGCGAAGTCGTCGTCAAGGAAGGCGGCGGTGCGCTGATGCCCACCGAGACCGGTTTCATCTCGCCAGGCGAAGCCAAGCGCGGCTGCCGGCTGGCCTGCCAGGTGAAGGTCAAGCGCGACATGCGCATCGAGGTCGCGCCAGAGGTCTTCAGCGTGCGCAAGTGGCAGTGCAAGGTGCTCAGCAACCGCAGCGTCTCGACCTTCATCAAGGAGCTCAGGCTCGAATTGCCCGAGGGCGAGGACGTTCCCTTCCGTGCCGGCGGCTACGTGCAGATCGAGGCGCCGCCGCACGAACTGAGCTACCGCGACTTCGACATCGCGCCCGAGTTCCGCGCCGAATGGGACAAGTTCGACCTCTGGCGCTTCAAGTCGGTGGTCACCGAGCCGGTCGATCGCGCCTATTCGCTGGCCAGTTACCCGCTCGAGAAGGGCACGCTGCTGTTCACCATCCGCGTCGTCTTCCCGCCCGGGTACAGCGACGACATCCCGCCGGGCAAGATGAGCTCCTGGCTGTTCAAGCTGAAGCCCGGTGATCGGGTCACGGTGTCCGGGCCGTTCGGCGAATTCTTCGCCCGCGACACCGACAGGGAAATGTGCTTCGTGGCCGCCGGCGCCGGCATGGCGCCGATGCGCTCGCACATCTTCGACCAGTTGCTGCGCCTGAAGACCAAGCGCAAGATCACCTTCTGGTACTCGTGCCGCAACATCAGCGAGGCCTTCTACATCGACGAGTTCAACAAGCTGCAGGCCGAGCACCCGAACTTCACCTGGCATCTCATTCCGTCGGAACCGCGGCCCGAGGACAATTACAAGGGACCGGTCGGCCTGGTGCGCAACAAGGTGCTGCGCACGGCCTACCTGGACCATCACCCGGCACCCGAAGATATCGAGTACTACCTGTGCGGCCCGGACGTCATGAACAAGGCCGTGATCAAGATGTGCCTCGACCTCGGTGTCGACCGCGAGAATGTCATGTTCGACGACTTCGGCCTCTGACTCACGGAAGGATCCATCATGGAACAGACCATACAGACAGTGATGGGGCTGAAGAAGGACGCCGAAACGCTGATCACGATCGACGCCGGCGCCACCGTCAGGGACGCCGTCGACGCCATGGTCGAGCACCGCGTGGGCGCGGTGCTGATCCGCAACGAGGACGGTCTGGTGGACGGCATCTTCACCGAGCGCGACCTGCTGACGCGGGTCGTGCACGCCGGTCTCGACACGCAGTCGACGCCCATCTCGATGGTCATGACACGCTCGGTGCGCTTCGTCTCGCCCGGCACCACCGTCGAGGCGGCGATGGCGCTGATGCACCTGAACCGCCACCGCCACCTGCTGGTCATCGACGGCCCGCGCGTCCATGGCCTGGTGTCCATGGGCGACATGACGAGCTACCTTGTCCGCCACGGCGAGGGCCGCTTCGAGGCCGCAGTGCGCAACGCCCTGCCCGATGCCGCCAAGGATGCCTCCCCGGACCAACCTCCCGGAGACAAATAGATGATCGACACGATCCTTTCCCCCGGCCGACGCCGCCTGCTGGGCGCCTTCGGTAGCCTGGGTGCGCTGGCGCTGGCAGGCTGCAGCGAGCGCACGGGCGGCATACCTGCCGCGCCCGGCGGCCTGCAGTTCAGCGGCCAGACGATGGGCACCGGATACGTCGTCAAGCTGGCCGCTGCCGCGCTCTCGGCAGCGCGCATCGATGCCCTGCGGGCGGACGTTCACGACGCGCTCGAAGGCGTCAACCGCGGCATGTCGCTGTACCGCGCCGACTCCGAACTGATGCGATTCAACCGCCACGACGCCGGCACGCCGCTGACGCTGTCGAAAGATCTGTTCCACGTCCTGGCCGCCGCACGGCAGGTCAGCGAATTGTCGCAAGGTGCCTTCGACGTCTCGGTGGCACCGCTGGTGCATGCCTGGGGCTTCGGCCCCGCCAGGCGCACCACGGTGCCGGCAGCAGCGCAGGTGCAGGCCCGGCGCGGCACCATAGGCTGGCAGGGGCTGAGGCTGGACGCCGGCCAGGGCACGGCCACCAAGGCCCACACCGGCCTGCAGGCCGATCTGGGCGGCATCGCCAAGGGCCATGGCGTCGACCTCGCCGCCTTGGCGCTCGATGCCGGCGGCGTCGAGGACTACATGATCGAGGTCGGCGGCGAGGTACGCACCCGCGGCCGCAACGCCCAGGGGCGGCCCTGGCAGATCGGCATCGAAGAACCCGACGCGCTGCCACAGCGCGTGCGCAGCGTGGTGCCGCTCAGCGGCCAGTCGCTGGCCACCTCGGGCGACTACCGCATCTACTTCGAGCAGGCCGGCCGGCGCTATTCACACGAGATCGACCCGCGCACGGCCGCGCCCATCGCCCACGCGCTGGCCTCGGTGTCGGTGGTGGCCGACAGTTGCATGCGCGCCGACGCCCTGGCCACGGCCTTGATCGTGATGGGCCCCGAGCATGGCATCGCCCTGGCTCGGCAACTCGCCCTGCCGGCGCTGTTCATCGTGCGCGAGCCGCCGGGCGGTCTGCGCAACATCGCCACGTCGGCCTGGGCCGCACTGACGAGCGGCGCTGCCGCCTGACGCCCGATGCCCGCCACCTGGCTCGTCGTCTTCGCCGTCACGCTAGTGCTGGTCGGCGTCGGCGGGCTGGCCATGTCCATCGGCGTGATTTTCCGCCGCCCCTGCCTGCGGGGCTCTTGCGGCGGTCCGCAAGTGAAGACGGCGGACGGCGAGAGCGTGTCCTGCGCCACCTGCCCCAACCGCAAGAGCAAGAGCAAGAGCAAGAGCAAGCACGAGCGCCAGCCCAGCCAGGCCTGACGGCCGCAACATCCGAGGGTTTGCCGCATGGAGTTTGCCCCTCACCGTCAACTGCTTGCCGCGCTATCGGGGTTCATCCCCGAGCGCCGGCTGGTCACCGACCCGCTGCGGCTGCTGACCTGGGGCAGCGACGCCAGCTTCTACCGCCTGGTGCCGCAACTGATCGTCGTCGTCGAAGACGAAGCCGAACTCGTGCGGCTGCTCGCGCTGTGCCACGAATTCAAGACGCCGTTGACCTTCCGCGCCGCCGGCACCAGCCTGTCGGGCCAGGTGTTACGACCCGCGCTGATTTCGAGTCGCTCTGCCGGGCTATTTGAGGCTGATCGAAGAGTGATGTCCCACCGCGTTTTGGACGGCGTTCGTCCCTCACGGACTGTGGGACGTGGGTTGCGCCAGGCGTATTGCGAGCGGCACCAGGAACAACGCCGCCGGGGTTGAAGCCGGCGGCGTTCGTGGGCAACGGCGGGGCCGGCTTCAGAAGGGTGGATCGTCCAGGTTCAGGCCGCTGTCGGAGTCGATGAGACTGTCGCCGCACAGGTCCGCGTAGAAGCGATGGATCTGATCGCCGTAGCGGGCCTCGAAGAGATCCAGGACGTGATGGATGAAGTCGTGGATTTGCACGACGGCGTCATCGCTGAGTCGGGGCATCGGGATGTTGCCGGCGGCCACGATGTCAGCGCGGGCCGTGTCGGTGGAGGACGGATTGGCGCTCGAGTTCATTGCAGCTCCGCGATGGCTTGCTGCACGATCTCGTCGGGCAGATGGTTCAGGCCCTTGGGCACGGCCAGGCGCATGGCCGTGCACAGGATGCGCCCGGCCTGGCGAGGCAGGCCCTTGGAAGCCTGGCGCAGCAACTCGAGCCCCGAGTCGGCGAGCAAGGTGTGCTGGCAGCCGGCGCTCTTCAGGGCGTGTGCGATGAGTTGAGCGAAGCGTTCGCGCTCGACGACGGGCTTGAGTGCAACGCGCACCTGGATGCGGCTGGCGAGGATAGGCGGTTCAAACGCACTTTTTCGTGGCGCTGGGGCGGCGATTGGGTCGCCAGAACCGTCGGTCGAGGCTCTGAGTGCGGTCTTTGTGGTCGACGGTCGCCGGTCGAGTGGCGATGACCCCGGTCGAGGACGCGCGCCAGACGCTTGGGTTTCGGGTTTACCCCGACGCTTACGCCAGTTTGCCGCTGTCCTGTGAAGCCCGGGCGCAGCCGATCCCCGCGGCCCTGGGTGCCGGGCCGCCTGAACGGCGATGGGTCGAGACCGTCAGGCCGCTTGCAGCTGCGACCCACGGGCAGCAGGCGCGCGCGGCGGCGCACGCGCTTGCAACCCCAGGTGCGTGAGGATCTTCTCGATTACTGGCTGCTCCAGGATGGCCGCGATGATCTTCAGCTCGCCACCGCAGTTCGGGCAGCGCTCCAGGTCCAGCTCAAACACGCGCTTGAGCAGCTTGGCCCAGCTCAGCCGCACCGGGCGGTGATGCGGGCAGATCGCCTCGCACTCGGCGGGCGGCGTGGCCGGGGCGGGCGGCTCGGGCTCTTGCGGCACCACCATCGCGCGCAGCTTGGCGTTGGGGGCCAGCACGCCGTGGAAGCGGATCAGGTGCAGCCTCGGTCTGGGCACCAGCGCGGCCAGCCGTTGCATGAACTCCAGCGGCGACATCACCAGGTGCGTGGTGCCGTCGCGCCAGGGTGTCTTGAGCTTCAGCACCACCTGGCCGTCGGCGTTGGTTTGCACGCGCTCGTTGGCCAGCGCTGGGCGGGTGATGTAGCGGCAGAGTTGCTCAAGCGCCTGGCGGTCATCCGCCCCGCAACGCACGGCAGCGTGCAGGCTGAACCCGTTGTTGTCGGCGCACAG
>JAUXVE010000097.1 GCA_030680415.1 Rubrivivax sp. | reverse complement strand
GTGATTGCTTGAACACGGCAGTCTCGGTGCGGGTGGTGGGCCTCGACCCTACACCGAACAGCCACTCATTGTCGATTCAAAGATGCCATTCGTGTTTACTGCATCTCAGGGCCCTCGTGGGTCGAGATCAGGATCTCTGAGATTAGGCAAACGCTAGTAAACGCTGCAGCCGTTACCCCCCACTCGCGGGGGTCCACAGGTCACCCGGTGGTCCTGGAGCTACTCGCTCAGAGCCAGCCGCACCGCATCGGCGAGCGACATCGCCGCGCCTTCGGCCCACAGGATGTCCCAGCGCGCGGCGCCGACCTGCACGCCGACGAGCCGCCGCGCACGGCGCAGGTAGGGCTGGTCGCCCTTCGTCAGCGGCCCGAAGCGGCGCTCCCAGAAGTGCGCCGCGAAGCTCATCAGGCGGCCCGCCGCCTTGGGCCGGCGCAAGTGCGCCAGCGTCTGCGGCAGATTCCACAGGCCATAGGCCAGGGCGTGGGTCTCCATCGAGCCCCAGGCGACGCGCACGCACTCCTGGTAGGCGAGCAGCGCCGCCGGCCAGTCGCGCTGCTCGGCGCGTGTATTGCCGAGCACGTTCAGCGCGTCGCTGAGCTGCTCCCAGTCCTCGTACTCGCGCGCCGTGCGGCAGACGGCCTCCAGCCGCTGCAGCGCTTCGTCCCAACGGCGGCCGTTGAAGGCGCAGATGGCGAGGTTGTAGACGCCGCCGTTGATCGCGTGCAAGTTTCCCAGGCGCTGCCACTTCTCCAGCGCCTTGCGGTGCAGCGCCTCGCCGCGGGCAAAGTCGCGGTCGACGACGTTGGCGATGAAGGCGCGCAGCGCATCGACGCTGGCGCTGATAGCCCCTTCACCGGCGCGCTCGGCCAGTGCCGCGGCCTCGTCGAGCATCGGGGTCAGGCCGGTGGCGTCGCGCGTCGAGCGCCAGCGCACGCTGGCGGCCGCGTGCAGGGCCCGCGCACGGATCGCGATGTCGTCCGGTGCCAGCGCCAACCCAAGCTCCGTGTGGCGCTGGGCCGCCGCGCCTTCGCCGGCCTCGAAGCACAGGATGCCGAGGAAGCTGTGTCCGCGGCTGCGCAGCGCGGGGTCTTCGACCTGCTCGAGCGCTGCAGACAGGTGCGCCATGCCGCCCGCGGGCAGCAGGATCTCGTTGAAGGCCGCGCTCAGCGCGAGCACGATGCGCACCGCATCGTGCGGCGCACCATCGGCAACGGCGCTGGCCAGCGCCGCCACGATATTGGGCAGCTCCTGCCGCACGCAACCCAGCGGCGGCGTCGGGCCGAAGCCCTCGGCCCAGCGCAGCCACCACTGGCGGTGCCGCTGTCGCAGCACGCGCGCGCGCTCCGGGTCCAGGCGCTGTGCCGCGAATTCGCGCAGCGGTTCGGCCAGCGTGATGCGCGGGCCGCCGGCGGCGCCCGTATCGCGCATCTCCAGCAGCGAGTGGCTGCGCAGGCCATCGAGCAGCAGCCGCATGTCGTGGCGGCCGTCGCCGCAGACGGTGGCCGCGGCCTCGCTGCTGCAGCCACCGGTGAAGACCGTCAAGCCGGCGAGCAGGGCTCGCTGCGCGTCGTCCAGGAGCTGCCAGCTCCATTCGATGACCGCCTGCATCGACGCGTGACGCCGGTCCTGCCCGGCCCGGGGCCCGGCGCGGGCGAGCAGTTCGAGTGCGGTCGCGGTCTCGCTCGCGGTGCCGGTCAGCCGCGCCAGCATCTCGGCCGGCGCGAAACCACGCACGCGCGAGGCCGCGAGTTCGATGGCCAGCGGCATGCCGTCGAGCGCGTGCACCAGCGCCGTGATCGCCTCGACATTCGTGCGGCCGAGATGGAAGTCCGGGCGCGCGGCCCGGGCGCGGTCGACGAACAGCGCCACCGCGGGATTGGCTGCGACGCCAGCGAGGTCGGCCCCCGGCGCCGGCAGCTCGAGTGCCGCGACATGGAATTCCTGCTCGCCGTCGAGGCCGAGCAGGCGGCGTGAGGTGACCAGCTGATGCAGTTGCGGAAGCATCGCGGCCAGCCGCGCCACGACGGCGGCGGCGGCGGCATCGAGTTGCTCGAAATTGTCGAGCACGAGCAGCACATGCCGGTCGGCGAGGGCCTGAACGATGCGTTCGAAGGCGTCGCCGCCACCGGCACGGACCAGGAAGGCGGCCAGCAAGGCGCCGATCAGCTCGTCGGCGCCGGCGCAGCCGACCAGCGGCACGAACGCGACGAGGTCGAATGCTCGCCCGGCGCTCTTGCCGGCGGTGGCGTCCGGCCCCTCGCGCAGACCGTGCGCCAATTCGACGGCGAGCCGCGTCTTGCCGCTGCCGCCGGGGCCGACCAGGGTCACGAGGCGATGCCCGCCCACCCACTCGCTCAGCGCGGCGGCCTGCGCGTCGGCGCCGAAGACGCGCGTGAGGTAGTGCGGGATCGAGGCGCGCGCCAGGTCAGGCAGCGCTGGGGACGCTGGCGCAGCCTGTAGCGGCGGCGCGGACGCCGCGGCCGGCGCAGCCTGCGAGCCCGCCGCGGCCATGTCGGCGCCGCAGCGTTCGAACAGCGCCGCCAGGCGTGCACGTTCGTCACCGATCCAGTCGTCGTAGAAGCCGGGCAGCAATTCACCCCGATAGAGCGCGCAGGCTTCACCGTAGCGACGTTCGCGCACCAGTCGTTCGAACTGCCGGGCATCGCAGGCGAGGCTGCCCGCCACGACGCGAACACTCAGCCGGTCGGCCAGCAGCACCTGCCGCGCGACCGGACCCGGTGGTTCGAGCACCGCCTTCAGCGTCGACAGCGCCTGGCGCAGCCGGTTGCGGCCGATGGCCAGGTCGACACCGGGCCACAGCAGTTCGACCAATTCCTCGCGGGAGTGGGCGCGCTCCGGCCACAGGGCCAGCCGCGCCAGCAGCGCTGTCACGGCGCGGCTGGGCAGCCGGGTCAGGTGGTCGCGGTCATCGTGCAGGTCGAAGCCGCCGAGCAGCCGGATGCGCCATCGGTCGGCACCTTCTGTGATCGGCATGGGGGCCATCGACTCGGGGCGGTCAGACTCTCCATCGCGGGTGCAGCGCGGGCTGGACGCACCGGGCAGCAAATTGTAGGGCCGCTGCCGGTGGTGCCATGTCCCGGCGTCCGTCGCTATCGAATCCCCTGATGGCGCCCCGTCAGCCCGCCGTCAGAATCGGCCACCGGGTTGTCGGGGCGGCAATGGAGAAGATCTGGCACGAGCAGTACCCGACCGGCGTGCCCGCTGCGCTTGCGGCCGCTCCGTATCCGTCGCTGGTGGCGCTGCTCGACGACAGCATGCGCAGGCACCATGCGCTGCCGGCCCTGCGCTTCATGGGCCGCGACATCAGCTACGGCCAGCTCGACGCCCTGTCGCGGGCCCTGGCGGCGTATCTGCAGGCGCAGGGCCTGGTGCGCGGCGACCGCGTGGCGGTGATGCTGCCCAACGTGCCGCAGTACGCGGTGGCGGTGGCGGCGATCCTGCGCGCGGGTTGCGTGGTCGTCAACGTCAACCCGCACTACGCGGCGCCCGAACTCCGGCACCAGCTCAAGGATGCGGGTGCGCGCGCCATCGTCATCGCCGAGAACTTCGCCTCCACGCTGCAGCAGGTGCTGGACGCGGTGCCGGCGCGCAAGGTCATCATCGCTTCGATGGGCGACCTGCTGGGTGCCGTGAAGGGCCCCCTGGTCAACCAGGTGGTGCGGCGCGTGCGCAAGCTCGTGCCCTCGTTTCAGCTGCCGGGCGCAGTGCGCTTTGCCGACGCGCTGGCGCGCGGGCGCCGCCTGCTGCTGGCGCCGGTGGCCGTGGGGCCCGACGACATCGCCGTGCTGCAGTACACCGGCGGCACCACCGGCGTGAGCAGGGGCGCGGTGCTGCTGCACCGCTGCCTGGTGGCCAACGTGCTGCAGTCCGAGACCTGGATCCGGCCCGTGCTGGCGCGCCTGCCGCCGGGCGAGCAGCTGGTGGTGGTGTGTGCGCTGCCGCTGCACCACATCTTCGCCTTCACCCTCGTCATGTTGCTGGGCCTGCAGTTGGGCGCGTGCAGCCTGCTGCTGCCCGATGCCGACGACATCGAAGGCACGCTCAAGGAACTGGCGCGCCACCGCTTCCACATTTTTCCCGCCGAGGACACGCTCTTCGCCGCGCTGGCCAGGCACCCCGGCGCCGAGCGCGTGGACTGGAGCAGCCTGCGCCTGAGCGTCGGCGGCGGCAGGGCCGTGCAGCCGGCCACCGCGCAGCTGTGGCACGACACGACCGGCTGCCCCATCTGTGAAGGCTACGGCCTGTCGGAGGCCAGCCCGTCGGTGTGCTGCAACCCGGTCGACATCACGGCCTGCAGCGGCCACCTCGGGCTGCCCCTGCCCGGTACCGAGATCAGGCTGCTCGACGACGAAGGCGCCGAAGTGCCACCCGGCACGCCGGGCGAGATCGTGATCCGCGGCCCGCAGGTGATGGCCGGCTACTGGCAGCAACCCGACGAGACCGCCAAGGTGTTGACGGCCGACGGCTGGCTGCGCAGCGGCGACATCGGCGTCATGGACGAGCACGGCCGCCTGCGCATCGTCGACCGCAAGAAGGACATGATCCTGGTCAGTGGCTTGAACGTCGTTCCGAACGAGGTCGAGGACGTCGTCACGCAGATGCCCGGCGTGCTGGAGTGCGCCGCGGTGGGGGTGCCCGATGCGCGCGCTGGCGAGGCCGTGAAGCTGATCGTGGTCAAGGCCGACCCGGCCAGCGCAAGCCCCAGCGAAGCCGACATCCGCGCCTGGTGCGACGCCCGGCTTACCGGCTACAAGCGGCCGCGCTTCGTCGAGTTCCGCGCCGACCTGCCCAAGACGCCGGTGGGCAAGGTGTTGCGGCGTGCCCTGCGCGACAAGGTCTGAACCATGCTGCCTCCGATCCCTGAACTGCAGGCGTCGCTGACCGCAGCGGGTAGCCACGAAGCGCTGGTCCGGCGTGTGCTGGCCGCGGCCACCGCGCCGGCCGCAGCGTTCGTCTGCACCGCGGTCTACGCCGACGAGGCGCTGGCCGCGGCGCGCGCTGCCGACGCCCGAATGGCGCGCGGCGAGCCGCTGCCGGCGCTGACCGGCCTGCCGGTGTCGGTGAAGGACCTGTACGACATCCAAGGCCGCACCACACTGGCCGGGTCGGTGGTGCGGCGGGGCGCGGCGCCGGCACTGCACGACGCCGCGGCCGTGGCGCGGCTGCGCGGCGCCGGCGCGGCCATCGTCGCCAGCACCAACATGACCGAGTTCGCGTTCTCGGGCGTCGGCATCAACCCGCATTACGGCACGCCGCGCAACCCCTGCGATGCGGCGGTGGCGCGCGTCCCCGGTGGCTCGTCGTCGGGCGCGGCGGTGTCGGTGGCGTTGGGGCTGGCGGTGGCCGGCCTGGGGTCGGACACGGCCGGGTCGATCCGCATCCCGGCCGCGCTGTGCGGGCTGGTGGGCTTCAAGAACACGCAGGGGCGCACGCCGCTGCAAGGGGCGTTTCCGCTCTCGTTCACGCTCGACACGGTGTGCGCAATGACGCGCTGCGTCGACGACTGCCTGCGCGTCGACGCCGTGCTGGCCGGCGCCGCGCTGGCGCTGCCGCCGCGCGGCGTTGACGGATTGCGCCTGGCGCTGCCGCAGACCCTGCTGCTCGACGCGCTGGAGCCCGCGGTGGCGCGGGCTTTCGAGCGTGCCTTGGAGCAGCTGTCGGCGGCGGGGGCGCAGATCGTCGAACTGCCGCTGGCGGAGCTGGCCGAGATCGCGCAGATCAACGCCCCCGGCGGCTTCTCGCCGGTCGAGGCCTATGCCTTGCACCGCGAGGCCCTGCGCACGCAACGCGACCGCTTCGACCCGCGCGTGGCGGCGCGCATCGCCCTGGGCGAAGGCGTCAGCGCCGCCGACTACATCGTGATGCAGCAGCGCCGCCGCGACTGGATCACCCGCGTCGGGCAGCGGCTGCAGGGCTACGACGCCCTGGTGTGCCCGACGGTGCCGATCACGGCGCCGCCGATCGCCGACCTCGTAGCCAGCGACGCCGCCTTCTTCAAGGCCAACGGGCTGCTGCTGCGCAACACGGTGGTCGCCAATTTCCTGGACGGCTGCGCCTTCACGCTGCCGTGCCACGCGGCCGGCGAGCTGCCGGTGGGCCTGATGTTGACAGCCCCCGGCGGGCAGGATGCGGCGCTGGCCGCGGTGGCGCTGGCCGTCGAGGCCACGCTCCAGGAGCCTGCCCGCGCATGACGATCCGCCTGTTCGTGGCGCTGCCGCTGCTGGCCGGCGCCGAGTTGTCGCTGCCGTCCGGCGCCGCGCGCCATGCCCAGGTGCGACGCGTGCAGCCGGGCGACGCCCTGCTCTTGTTCGACGGCGGCGGCAGCGACTGGCCGGCCACCGTGCTGGCGGTCGGCCGCAGCGAGGTGCGCGTGCATGTGGGCCAGCCGCTCGCAGTAGCGCGCGAACTGCGGCACGAAGTGACGCTGGCGCTGGGCATGCCGGCCAACGAGCGCATGGACATGCTGGTGGAAAAGGCCACCGAACTGGGCGTGGCGCGCCTGCAGCCGCTGCTCACCGAAAGATCCGTGCTGCGCCTGGCCGGCGAGCGCGCCGAACGCAAGCGCGAGCACTGGCAGGCGGTGGCGCAGGCGGCCTGCGAACAATGCGGCCGCGCCCGCGTGCCGGTGGTCGAGCCGGTGCGCACGCTGGCCGAATGGCTGCCCTCGGCGCCCGCGGGCCTGCGGCTGCTGCTCAGCCTGCGGCAGCCCGCCCGCACGCTGCCTGAAGCCGCCGCCAGCTTGTCGCCCGGCACGGCGCTGTGTACCTTGAGCGGCCCCGAAGGCGGGCTCACCGCGGCCGAGGAAGACGCGGCGCTGGCTGCCGGCTTCGTGGTCGCCGGTCTCGGCCCGCGCGTGCTGCGCGCCGAGACCGCGCCGCTGGCGGTGCTGGCCTGGCGGGCACTGCAGGAGCCCCAAGCTCAGTCCGGTTAGGCGCGCAGCCTGGCCCGGCGAGGCCGGATCAGGAGTAGCCGATACCCAGGTCTGCCAGGCCGACCAGGTCCACGTTGACCTTGTTCAGCTCGGTCTCGGCCGCCATCACGCCCAGGCCGGCCGGCGAGAATTGGCCGCCGCTGACGAGCCCTTCGTAGTACAGGCGCGTTGGCAGATCCGGCAGCATGCCGACGACGTTGCCGTAGAGCAGGTTCACGAGGTCGGCGTTGCTGGCATGGGTCCCCAGGCGCGCGTCCAGCGCGAGCTGCATCAGATCCAGATACGACATGCCGGCATCGAGCAAGGCCAGCCCGATGCCGACATACTGCGCATTGTCCACCGCATCCGGCCCGAACACGGCGCCGATGATCTTCACCGTGGTGCCCGCGTTGCCGTCGAGATCCAGCGCCCACTTCAGGTCGGCGAACTCGATGCGTTCGACGCCGTACAGCAGGTCGCGCCCTTCACTGCCTTGTGTGTCGTGCAGCACCCACCCGGCCTCCATGCGGCCCAAGGTGAACGCGCCGGCGGGGCCGACATAGACCGCCACGTCGACGCCGGCACCCCCGTCCAGGATGTCGTCGCCCTGGGCGCCGCGCAGGCGGTCGGCAGCGGACAGGCCGACGAGCGTGTCGGGGCCGGCGCCCCCGACCAGGATGTCGGCCGCGGCGCTGCCGTTGACCAGGTGACGTTCGAACGCCGACACCGTGTAGCGCCCGGATCCGACGTCGTAGTCCGACGCCGCCACCCAGTGCAGGCCGCTGCTGGCGGCGGTGAAGGTGATCTGCGAATCCAGCTCGCCGCCGGTGTCGTCGTCGCTGGCCAGCAGCACGCCGTCTGCGCCGAGCAGCACCAGATACGGGTCGTCCAGCCCCTGCGAGCGCAGGTCGATGGTGTACTGGCGCCCGGCCACGAAGTCGATACCGAACAGGTCGGTATCGCTGATCACGTCGATGACGCCCGACACTGCCGCCGCACCCACGCTCACCCGACCCGTGCTGGCCACCGAGGCCAGGTAGTCGTCGGCCGGCACGGTCACGCTCAGCGTGTAGGAGCCGGTCTCCTCCGCATAGTCGAAGGCCGCCAGGTAGTAGGTGCCGGACTCGAAGACGGTGTAATACAGGCGCGCATCCAGCGGCAGGGGCCCGCTGTCGTCGTCGTCGGCGACGCGCTCGACCTCGGGCATTCGGCCGTACAGCGCCAGGAACGGGTCGAGCGCGCTGGTCTGCGGCGCGACCATGTCGAACTGGTAGGTCACGCCGGCCACCAGGTCGACGCGGAACAGGTCGCCGTCGTTCGGGCTGTCGATGCGCGCCACGGTGCCGGCGCCGCCCACCACCAGCAGGCCCGGGGTGTCCACGCTCAGCGGGTAGTCGTCGCTGGCGGTCACCGCCCGGGTGTCGAAGTTCCAGGCGGTGCTGCCGAACAGGCCCGCGTAGGCGTTGCCTGCGGCGTCGACGAAGGCAGCGGCATCGATATTGACGTGCAAGCGGCTGCCGGCCGGCAGATGGGCCCCCGGGTCGATGGTGACGCTGGCGCCATTGACGCTGACCATGCCGGCGTCGGCGGCGCGAATCTCGCGCACCAGCAAGCCGTTGCTGTCGAAGATGCGCACGCTGCCGCTGCCGGCGAACACCGCTTCGCTGAAGGCGAGCACGAGGTCGGCGGCGCCGTCCACCTGCGTGCCGTCGTCTGCCGGGGTGCGGGTGTCGAGCGTCGGCGCCTGCCGGTCCAGCGTGCTGGCCTGCAGCGTGTAGGCGCCGGTGCCGGTGCCGTAGTCGTAGGCGCCAAGGTAGTGGGTGCCGGTCGTGGCGGCCGTGTAGCTGATGCGCGAATTGCCGCCGCCGGCGCCGTCGTCGTCGAGTCCTACCTGGGTGATGGCGGGGTCGTACAGCACGAGCACCGGGTCCTGCAGACCGCCGGCCGTGCGTTCGAGCGTGAAGCTGTAGGTCACGCCGGCGGTGAGCTGGACGCGAAAGAGATCGGCATCGCTGGCGGTCTCGATGACCCCGTCGACGGCGTTGGCATTGACCACCACCAGCCCGGGCGTGCCGAGGTCGTAGGGGTAGTCGTCGAGCGCGGTACCGCTGCGCGTACCGAAGTTCCAGGCACTCGTCGACAGCAGCCCGGCATGGCCGTTGCCCGCACCGTCGCGGAAGGCGCCGGCATCGATGGTGATGCTGAAATGGCCGCCTGCGGGCAGGTCGGCGGCGGGATCGACGGTGACCGTGCCGCCCAGGACGGCGACCTGGCTGGTGTCGCCTGCCGCGATGCTGCGCAGCACGGTGTTGCCATCGCGGATGGTGATGTTGCCGCTCCCTGCAAGCACCGGCTCGTTGAACGCGATGACGAAGTCCGCGCCGACGGCGATGTTGCCCGCATCGTCGGCCGGCGACAGCGCCGTGATCACCGGCGCCACCGCGTCGCCGGCCACGGCAACGAAGTGCCAGGCCGTTGCGCCGCCGAAGCCGGCGTAGGCATTGCCGGCCCTGTCGGTGACGGCGCCGTGCGACAGCGTGACGTAGTAGCTTTGCCCGGCCACCAGATCGAGGGCCGGGTCGATGGTCAGGCTGCTGCCGGCAAAACGCATCTGCGTGCCGTCGCCGGCGGCGATGCCGACGAACAGGCTGCCGTCGGCGTTGTAGATGCTGACGCTGCCGTTGCCGGGTTCGACGGCCTCGTTGAACCCCAGCACCAGACTCGCGCCGACGGGCACGCCCTCGGCGTCGTGGGCAGGAAGCAGCGTCAGCAATTGCGGCGCGCTGGTGTCGGTGCCGGGCGAGAGTTCGGCGATCGTGCGCACCACGTCGGCAAACACGAAGCGCTCCACGCCGCTGACGCGGTCGCTGCCGCTGGCCCCGCCACTGACCATGACCACGCCGACGCCGACGGTGATGGTGTAGGCCGCGAAGACGCCCTCGAACACGGCGGTGTCGTTGTTGCCTTCGCCGCCGTCGAGCGTGTCGTCGCCGGGGCCGCCGATCAGCACGTCGTCGCCGCCGCCGCCCCATAGCACGTCGTTGCCGCCCCGGCCCTCGAGCCGGTTGCCGGCGTCGTTGCCGGCGAGCACGTCGTTGGCGCCACCGCCGATGGCGTTCTCGATCAGCGCCGTGTAGGCGATGGCGATGTTGTTCGTCATGCTGTTGGCCGACGAGTAGGCGCCCGGCTGCAGGTCGATGCGGCTGACGGTGGCCCAGCCGCTGAGGTCGAGCGTGTCGACGCCGCCCGAATCGAAGATGGTGAGGATCGGGTTGAGGTTGCGCGCAAAGTCGTACAGCGGCGCCAGGCTGCCGCCGACGGTGCTGCCGAAGCCGTACACGGTGTCTTCCAGGCGCGTCGTGGCCGAGGTGCCGTAGATGGCCTGGATGGCCAGCGCGTCGTTGACCATCGGCGTTTGCGGCGACCAGGTGCGGCCGCCGGCGTCCGTCCAGTCGGCCAGCATGACCTCGGCCGAGTAGTTGGCCGCCGCGTAGCGCGGCCCGAAGTACGACATGACCGACAGCACGATGCTGTCCTGGAACGACGACGGCGACCAGTTGCCGTTGCCGTTGTAGTCGCCCATGTGGCGCAGGCCGATCGAGTGCCCGATCTCGTGCAGGTAGGTGTAGAAGCCGTAGTCGCCGACGTAGGTGTTCACCAGTTCGGCGTGGTTGGTGTTGAAGTAGATGCTGCCGATCGCCGGGTAGTAGGCGTGCGCGTAGCCGATGTTGGTGTTGGTGTAGCCGAATTCGAGGTCGGTGCTGCCCACGGCGCCGGCGGCGAAGGCCTGTGGGATGAGGTCGTCCCAGGTCGCCAGCGCCAGCAGCATCAGGTTCTGCTGGCTGGCGTTGGTGGCGCGAAAGCCCGTCGCCTCGCCTTGCGAATAGATGCCGCCGCTGTCGCCTGGAAAGGCGTAGCTGATGGTGTTGCTGTCCCAGCGGGTGCCACGGTGCAACTGGTCGAAAACCTGGTCCAGTGTCCAATTTGCGATGACCATGGGGTTCCCTGTGCGGTTGTGGCGGCAGCTGTGGCCGCCGGTGCGGTCGACGGCGCCCGACCGGGCTGGCCGATCGTAGGCCGAAGAAATTGCCGTTGCGTGGTGATTTCCCCGCGCTCAGGCCGCCTTGCGCCCGAACTCCGGATCGATGCGCAGCAGCGCCGCGGCGGCAAACGAAGGCAGCGTGGCCACGCAGGCCCAGATGAAGAAGTTCGTGTAACCCAGCTGCTCCTGCAGCCAGCCGGCGCCCATGCCGGGCAGCATCATGCCCAGCGCCATGAAACCGGTGCACAGCGCGTAGTGCGCGGTCTTGTGCGCGCTGGCGCCGCCGGCGCCGTCGCTGCCGGGCTGGCCGTCATGGCCACCGGCGACCATCAGCATGTACACCATGTAGGCGGTGAAACCCAGGCCGTAGCCGAACTGCTCGACCGCCACCGCCGCGCTGACCAGCGCCAGGCTGTCGGGCTGCCACAGCGCCAGCGCCACGAACACCGTGTTGGGCAGGTGCATGCACAGCACCAGCGGCCACAACAGCCGGCGCAGGCCGCAGCGCGAGATCAGCCAGCCGCCGAGCAGCCCGCCGACCGTCAGCGCCGCCACGCCCACGGTGCCGTAGGCGACGCCCACGTCCTGCGTGCGCAGCCCCAGGCCGCCGGCCGCGCGCGGGTCGAGCATGAACGGCGTCACCAGCTTGAGCAACTGCGCTTCGGCAAACCGGTACAGCAGCAGGAAGGCCAGCAGGCGAGCGATCTCGGGCTTGCGAAAGAAGGCCCTGAAGACGGCCAGGAAGTCGGCCCGGAAATGCGCCGAGCGCGGCGCCGGCACATCGCTCGCGGGGCGCGGCAGCACCCACAGGTGATACAGCCCGGCCACCGCAAACAGCGCCGCCAGCAGCCAGAACACCGCGCTCCACGCCGCGACCGGCTGCCCGCTGCGCTCCTGCAGCCAGCCGGCCAGGTAAACCAGCCCGCCCTGGCCGGCGATCATCGACAAGCGGTAGAAGGTGCTGCGCACGCCCACGAAAGCGGCCTGCCCACGCTGCGGCAGCGCCAGCATGTAGAAGCCGTCGGCAGCGATGTCGTGGGTGGCCGAGGCGAAGGCCATCAGCCACAGCACGGCCAGCGTCATCTGCAGGAACTTCGGGCCCGGCAGCGCCAGCGCCACCATCGCCAGCGCCGCGCCGACGCTGAACTGCAAGGCCACGATCCAGCGCCGCTTGCTGCCGAGCAGGTCGACCAGCGGGCTCCACAGCGGCTTGATGACCCACGGCAGGTAGAGCCAGCTCGTGTACAGAGCGATCTCGGTGTTGGAGACGCCGAGGTTCTTGTACATGACCACGCTCAGCGTCATCACCACCACGTAGGGCAGCCCCTGGCCGAAGTACAGCGTGGGGATCCAGCGCCAGGGGCGGGCGGCGTTCATGGGTCGGTGGCGGCGGGCGGGGCAGAAGGCAGGGCGCGATGTTCACACGTCGCGCGGCCACCACGGATCCGCCGCCGTTTCGAGCCGACAAGGCGTGGTCATTGGTAATCCCGGATGGGCCACCCGGTGCGGCGCTGCAACACTTTGTGTTTGCCCCCGCCGCCGCGCGGATCACCCCCCGAGGAGCTGTCTTGAGAAAAATGAAGATCCTGGTCGGCAGCCTGGCGCTGCTCGGCATGGCCTCCCATGCGCTGGCGCAGGTGGGCGAGCAGCGCGTCACGATCACCGGTTCGAGCATCAAGCGCATCGCCACCGAAGGTGCGCTGCCGGTGCAGGTGATCAGCCGCGCCGAACTCGAGCGCGAGGGCGTGACGAGCGCCGAACAGGTGATCATGATGTTGTCCACCAACGGCAACGGCCTGGACAACCTGGCCAGCAACGCCGACGTCGTGGGCGGCGCGCAGCGCGGCAACAACGGTGCCAGCTCGGCCAACCTGCGCGGCCAGGGTGCCAATGCGACGCTGGTCCTGCTCAACGGCCGGCGCGTTGCCGCGCACGGCCTGAACGGCGGCGTCGTCGACCTCAACCAGATTCCAATGAGCGCCATCGAGCGCATCGAAGTCCTGAAGGACGGCGCCAGCGCGATCTACGGCACCGACGCCGTCGGCGGTGTCATCAATTTCATCCTGCGCACCAACTTCACCGGTCTGCGCGCGCAGGCCGTGGCCGACGTCACCGAAGCGGGTGGCGGCAACATCTTCCGCGGCTCGCTGGTCGGCGGCTGGGGCGACCTCGACCGCGACGGCTTCAACCTGCTGGCCACCGTGGCCTACAGCGACCACAAGGCGCTCAGAGGCGACCAGCGCGACTTCGTCAACACCTTCCAGCCCAACCGCGGCCTGAGCGTGGACACGCGCGGCACACCGCACGCGACGATCTTCCCGCTCGCCGGCACCTTGTTCCCGAACGCGGCCGCGGCGCCCTTCGTGCCCGGCAGCACGACGGTGCGCGCCTCCGGCGGCCTCAACATGCTGGACCTGCCCGGCGGCGCCGGCTGCGGCTCGATCGACGGCCAGGGGCCGTACGACGAGTTGCTGTGGAACTCGCCGACAGCCGCGCTCGCCTGCGCCTGGGACACCGGCCGCGCCGCCGTGCTGCAGCAGCCGATCACGAACCTGAACTTCGTGCTGCGCGGCACGATGAAGTTCGGCGAACACCTGCTGTCTGCCGAAGCCACCGGCTCGCGCGCCGAGTCGGCCAAGCGCTTCTCCAACGCCCAGATCTCCCCCAACACGACGACGCAGCAGCTGCGTTTCCCGCGCAACGCCGACTCGCAGGCAGCCTACGACACCGTGTTCGACGCGCTGCTGGGGGCCTTCCCCGGCCAGGTGCTCGAAACTCAGCGCGGGCAGCCGCTGGCCTACCGTTGGCGCTGCATCGAATGCGGCCCGCGCGAGCTCGAGACCGAGACCGACACGCGGCGCCTGTTCGTCGGCGTCGAGGGCCCGCTGTTCGGCTGGGACTACCGTGCCGGCGTGCTGCAGGCCACCAGCGAGAGCCAGTCGACGCTGGGCAGCGGCTATTACTACCGCGGCACCACCGCCACCGGTGCGCTGGATGGCACGACCGGCCTCATCCCGGCGCTCAACAGCGGCAAGATCAACGTCTTCCTGCTGCCCGGCCAGACGCAGAGCGCGGCCGGCCTGGCCGCGCTGGAAGCCGCCTCGGCGCGTGGCGTCGTGCTGTACGGCGGCAAGTTCACCCTGGAGCAGCTCGACGCCTCGGTGTCGGGCACGGCGTTCAAGCTGCCGGCCGGTGACGCGATGGCCGCGGTCGGTGTGGACCTGCGCACCGAGAAGTACAAGTTCAACGGCGACCAGCGCGATCCCGCGTCGCGGCCGGTCATCCTGCTGGCGCCCTTCGACGACCCCAACGCCTTGTCCGGCGTCGAGCGCGACGTAAAGGCCGTCTACGGCGAGCTGCTGTTGCCGCTGACCAAGACCCTGGAAGCCACGCTGGCCCTGCGCCGCGACGAGTACGACGGCTTCGGGGCGACGACCAACCCCAAGGTCTCGGGCCGCTGGCGCCCGCTGGATCAGTTGCTGTTCCGCGCCTCGTACGGCACCGGCTTTCGCGTGCCCACGTTCAACCAGCTGTTCAACCCTGCGACCGACGCCGCATCCGGGGTCGACCGGGTCGACCCCGCGACCTGCCCGACGCTCATCGTCGACCCGACCAAACCCGGCTGCGAAGTGGTGCGCCCCAACACCATCGGTGGCGGCAAGCTCGACCTCGGGCCCGAGGAGGCCAAGATGTGGTCGGCCGGGTTCATCTTCGAACCGACGCCGAAGCTGAGCATCGGCATGGACTGGTGGCGGATCAACAGGGAGGGCACGATCCAGGTGCTGGGCGTGGAGTCGCTGTACCGGAACTACGCACTGTTCCCCGAGCGCTTCCTGCGCGACGCGAGCGGCACGCTGGAGTTCATCGACAACCGCTGGGTCAACGCCGGCGAGACGCAGACCGAGGGCGTGGAAGTCAGCGTGCGTGGCGGCTTCGACGCCGTGGGCGCGCGCTGGACGGCGGGCATGGACGGCACCTACCTGCTGAAGAAGCGCTCGCGTGTCATCGCCAGCGCGGACTTCGGCGCGAGCGAGATCGGCCGCTTCTCCTTCGCCGGCGACCTCGGCCTGCGCTGGAAGCACAGCGCCTACCTGACCTACAGGCGCGGCGACTGGAGCAGCACGCTGAGCCAGCTCTTCCGCAGCGGCTACAACGACCAGGTGCTGCCGGGCGTGGCCACGGGCCGCGTGACGCCACCGGACTGGAAGCCGAAGGTCGACAGCTACACCACCTACAACCTGTCGGCCACCTACACGGGGATCAAGAACCTCAGCATCACCGGGCTGGTGAAGAACGTGTTCGACCAGGACCCGCCGTTCGCCGTCACCTACGACAGCAACTTCGGCTCGGGCAGCTCATGGGAGCCCCGTGTGGCCGACCCGCGCGGCCGCGCCTACGTGCTGAACCTGGAGTACAGGTTCTTCTGAACTTGCCTGCCGTCGCTTGAGTCCGGGGCCTCAGACGAGGCCCCGGTTCGTTTCGAGACGGCCAGTCCCACTGGCGTCAGCCCGCGCCATGCGGGTGCTGCCGGGCGCCCCGCACAATCACGCCATGCCCACCCTCGACTGGCTGAACCGCGACGCCGCTTTCCGCACCGCCGACCAGGTGCCGTACCGGCTGCTGCAAGCCGTTTCCACGCATGGCGATGGCGACCCGCGCAACCTGCTGGTGCAGGGCGACAACCTGGAAGCGCTGAAGGCGCTGCTGCCGCTGTACCGGGCGCAGGTGAAATGCATCTTCATCGATCCGCCGTACAACACGAAGAGCGCCTTCGAGCATTACGACGACAACCTGGAACACAGCCAGTGGCTGAGCATGATGCTGCCGCGGCTGCAGTTGCTGCGCGAATTCCTGCGGCCCGACGGCAGCATCTGGGTGACCATCGACGATAACGAGGGCCATTACCTCAAGGTCTTGATGGATGAGGTGTTTGGGCGCGCCGCTTTCATCACTTCAATCGCGTGGCAGAAGACGCTCACACGACGAAACGATGCGACGGGAGTTTCGGCCGCCCACGACCATGTGCTGGTCTATGGCCCTCGTGGTGGCGAAACACCATTCAAGCGGCAAGGCGCTGACGCCAAACAACGAGCCACTTACACGAATCGCGACAACGATCCGAGAGGCGATTGGCTGGCGATACCTTTCCACGCTCCGAACCTGCGGCCAAACCTGACCTATCCGATTTCAACGCCCGGCGGTCGTGAGCTCATGCCGCCCCCGGGGCGATGCTGGAGTACGACGCCCGAGTTGTTCGCAGGGCTTCTTGCCGACAACCGGATCTACTTTGGCCGGAACGGAAATGGCATGGCGCAAAGAAAGAAGTTCTGGAGCGAGTCCGCTGGAACGGTGGTGCCGTGGTCGTGGTGGCCCTATGAGGAAGTTGGCGAGAACCGCGAGGCCACCAGGGAAGCGAAGGAGCTTGCCGAGAACAGCCAAGCGTCTCCGTTCTCAACCCCGAAGCCTGAGCGGCTGCTATCGCGAGTCCTGGACCTGGCAACCAACCCCAACGACCTCATCCTCGACTCCTTCCTCGGCAGCGGCACCAGCGCCGCCGTGGCGCACAAGATGGGCCGGCGCTGGATCGGCATCGAGATGGGCGATCACGCCGTCACCCACTGTCTGCCGCGGCTGGAGAAGGTGCTGGCCGGCGAACCAGGCGGCATCAGCGCCGCCGTCGGCTGGCAAGGCGGCGGCGGCTTTCGTTTCATGCGCCTGGGCGAACCGGTGTTCAGCGCCGACGGCCGCATCCACGCCAGCGTGGGCTTCGACGCGCTGGCCGCCTTCGTCTGGCAGCAGGAAACCCGGCAGGCCTACCTGCCGCCGGCACCCGGCGCCCTGCCCGGCACGCCGCTCATCGGCGTGTTTGAGGGCGTGGCGATCTGCCTGCTCTACAACGGCATCCTGGGCGACCGCCGGCCCGAAGGCGGCAACGTGCTCACGCTGGCCGTGCTGCAGGCGCTGAAGACGCTGGCGCCGCACGCCGGCCCGCGCGTGGTCTACGGCGAGGCCTGCCGCCTGGGTGCGGCGCGGCTGGCCGCCGAAGGCATCACGTTCCGGCAGATTCCCTACGAACTGGCGGCACGGTGAGCCGGCCATGAACGCGCAAGAGCTTCAACATCTGCTGCGCCAGCGCTTCCCGAAGGAAGACGAGCGCTTCGAGTGGAAGGGCTGGCGCAATCTCCGGCACAACGTTTCCGGCAAGAAGGGCGAGGACCTGCTGTGCTACGTGTCGGCGCTGGCCAACATGGACGGCGGCTGCCTCGTCATCGGCGCCGAAGACGGCACGCTGGCACCGACGGGCGTGACCGATGCCGGCGACTACACGCCCGAGAACCTTCCGCACCGGTTGTTGGGCCGCTGCGCCAACCTGCCTTCGCTGGGATTGACCGTCGAGCAGCTGCGGGCCGAGGACACCGCGGCCGAGGTGTGGGTGCTGCATGTGCCCCGCCACGCCGCACGCAAGCCGGTCTACGCCCACGACACCGGCTGGCAGCGCGACCACGACAAGCTCGTGCCCCTGCGCGAGGACCGGCTGGCTGCCATCCTGGCCGAGCCGCTGCAAGGCGAGGACTGGAGTGCGGCGGTCGTGCCGGCGGCCACACTGGCCGATCTGAACGTCGAGGCGCTGACCCTTGCGCGCTTGCAGTACGCACGCAGACACGCCCGCGAACGCTGGGTCGCTGAGGTTCCGGGCTGGTCCGATGCGACCTTCCTCGACAAGGCGCGGTTGACGATCCACGGGCAGGTCACGCGTACCGCGCTGCTGCTCGTGGGCCGCGCCGCGAGCGCCGCGCTGCTGAACCCGCATCCGGCCGAGATCGTCTGGAAGCTGCCCGAGGAGCGGTCGTGGAGCCTTTCCGTCCGCCCTGGCTGCTGGCGACGACGGCGGTCATGCAGCGCATCCGCAACCCCATCATCAAGCTGTTCCCGGAAACCCAGTTGGTTCCGGTACAGGTGCCGCGCTACGACACGCAATTGGTCCTGGAGGCGCTGCACAACTGCATCGCGCACCAGGACTACGCGCGTTGTGAGCGCATCGTCGTGGAGGAGCGGGCGACACGGCTGCGCCTGGTCAATGCCGGGGGCTTTGTCGACGGCCGGCCGGAAGACTATTTCGGTGGCGGCCGCACGCCGCGGCTGTACCGCAACCTGTGGCTGGCTTCCGCGATGAACGAAGTCGGGATGATCGACAAGGGCGGCTTCGGCATCAGCGACATGGTGCAGATCCAGCGCAAGCGTTTCCTGCCGCTGCCCGACTACCTGGGTTCAAGCCCGATCGAGACGGTCTTCAACGTCATGGGCCAAACGCTGAGCCTGGACTACAGCCGGCTGCTGATGGAGCAGCCGCAGATCGACCTGGCAACGGTCTTGTTGCTGGACCTGCTGCAGAAGGGGCAGGCGCTGTCTGCCGCACAAAGGCAGCAGTTGCGGCAGCGGGGCCTGATCGAGGGTCGAGGCGCTCGAACCACGATCTCGGCCGGGGTGGCCGCAGCCACGGGGCGCGAAGCCGAATATGTGCATGCCAGCGGGCTGGACAGTGAGCACTGCCAGGCGCTGGTGCGCAAGATGCTGGCTCTGGGACCGCAGCCGCGCGCGGCGATCAACCGGCTGTTGCTGGACAAGCTGCCCGCCACCATCGTGGGCGATGCCCGGCGCCGCGCCTACGTCAAGTCGCTGCTGCAGGACATGGTCCGGCGTGGCGAGATCCAGAACGTCGGCGGTCAGACCAAGGCGGCTCGCTGGGGCTTGGTCAAGCGATGAGGCCGGGCCCGGCTTCGGTGCGGCCTTTCACCAATCGTTGGGCCAAGCGTACAGGGTTTCGCCAATGGAGTCCGCAAGTTGTTGATTCAAAAGAAGAAAGTCACTTCCAACCAATTTTCCCGTGACCAATCGGTACGCCAATGGCTGGCCCTGTTCGGCGTCCTGCGCGGTGGCAGCAGGATTTGCTCCACATTTGCTTCACGGCGGGACCGAACCCCCTGCATGCCGGTCGAACACGGCAAGTTGTTGAACCCGAAGGAGTCTGGTATGCCGCATGCGACCACTGCCGACTTGCTCGTGACTTGCCTGTGAGTTGACACCCCATGCCTACCCTGACCCTCAAGACCTACCAGGCGAGCGCGCTGCAAAGCCTGGAGAGCTTCCTGCTGGCCGCGCGGCGCACCGGTTCACTGGCGGCGGCCTGGGCGCAGGAGCAGCAACGCCAGGGCGGCGGCGCCGATGACAGCGCCAAGGCCGCCACGCCCTACCGCAGCCAGCCCTTCGGCGATACGCCCTGCGTGTGCCTGCGCATCCCCACCGGCGGCGGCAAGACGCTGCTGGCCGCGCATGCGCTGCCGCTGATCGCCCGCGCCTGGCGCCAGGCCGACTTTCCGGTGGCGCTGTGGCTGGTGCCATCGACCACCATCCGCGACCAGACGCTGCTGGCGCTGCAGCGCCCCGGCCACCCCTACCGCGACGCGCTGGAAGCGACCTATGGCCAGGCGCTGGCGGTGCTGGACCTGGACGCCGCCGCGACCATCGCGCCGCAGGACCTGGGCCGCAAGACCCTGGTGCTGGTGGCCACGATGCAGAGCTTCCGCGTGCGCCAGACTCAGGGCCGCAATGTCTACGCCTTCAGCGAGGACTACGACGCCCATTTCGCCTGGCTGCGCGCCCAGGCCGCACCGCAGGTCTTCGACGCGCTGGAAAGGGTGTCGGCGGCCGACCTGGCCGAACCCGGCCAGAGTTACCTGAGCGCCGCCGACCTGGGGCGCGTGAAGCATTCGCTGGCCAACCTGCTGGCACTGGCGCGTCCGCTGGTGGTGGTGGACGAGGCGCACAACGCCAAGACCGACACCACCTTCGAAACGCTCAGGCGCGTGGCGCCCAGCGCCATCCTGGAGCTCACCGCCACGCCGGTGCCGAAGAAGACCAACGTGCTGTACAGCGTGAGCGCCCGCGAGTTGCAGGCCGAGGACATGATCAAGCTGCCGGTGATGCTGGCCGAGCACAAGGCCTGGCCCGACGCGGTGCGCGACGCGGTGCTGCGCCGCCGGCATCTGGAGGCCGAGGCGGCGCACGAGACGTCTTATCTGCGCCCCATCGTGCTGTTCCAGGCCCAGGACAAGACCGGCGAGGTGCCGCCCGAGCGGCTGCGCCAGCACCTGCTGCAGGAGAAGCTGGCCGCCGACGAGGGCGAGATCGTCATCGCCACCGGCGAGCAGCGCGGGCTGGACGGGCTGGACCTGTTCGATCCCGGCTGCCGCGTGCGTTACGTCATCACCGTGGAAGCGCTCAAGGAAGGCTGGGACTGCTCCTTCGCCTATGTGCTGTGTTCGCTGCAGAACGTGCGCTCGGGCAAGGACGTGGAGCAGTTGCTGGGCCGCGTGCTGCGCATGCCCTACGCGGCGCGGCGCAAAAGCCCGGCGCTGAACCGGGCCTACGCGCATGTGCTGGCGCGCAGTTTCTCGGAAGCCGCCAATGCCCTGGTGGACCGGATGGTGCAGGGCATGGGCTTCGAGGCGCTGAACGCCGCCACGGCCGTGCTGCCCGACCCCGGCCTGCCCGACCTGTTTGGTGACGCCACGCCGCCGCCGCCACCACCGCAGTTCACGCTGACGCTGGCGCTGCCGCCCGCGGCGGCCGAGGCGTTGCAGGGCGAGCCGGATTTGCGGGTGACGCTGGCGGGCCCGCCAGACGCAAGTCCCGGCGAGGACGATGCGGCCGGCGCCGCTGAGGCTTCGGCAGCAGTCACGGTGCAGGCGCAGGGCGAGGTGTCCGAAGCCTTGCTGGGCCGCGTGCTGGCGGTGCTGCCGGCGGCCGAACATGCGACGGTGGCGGACCGGGTGCGCCAGCACAACGAGCGCGTCGCCGCCGCGCGTGCGCCCGCGCAGCGCGGCGTGCCGTTCGCGCCGCTGCCGCGCCTGTGCGTCGGTCTCGTGGGCGCCGAGCAGGCCGAGCTGCACTTGTTCGAGCGCAATACGCTCGACGAGATCGTGGCCTTCGACCTGCTGCGCGCCGACCCGCGGCCGGCGCTGGAAGGCTTCAGGCTGGTCGAGCAGAGCGACCTGTTCGAGATCTACGTCAACCAGGAGCGGCTGGAACTGCGTCAGGCGCGCGACGCGGCGCAACTGTCGCTGGATGCCGTGCCCAGCGACGCCAGCGAAACCGACCTCGTGCTGTGGCTGACCACGGCGCTGCGCCGGCCCACGCTGACCGACGAGACCCTGCGCCGCTGGGTGGCTGTGCTGGTGTCCCAACTGCGGCAGGGGCAGGGGCTTTCGCTCACCGGCCTGCTGCGGGCGCGCCATGCACTGGCGCAGGCCGCGCTGCGCAGGTTGGACGACCTGCAGGCGCGTGCACGCCGGCAGGGTTTCGAACAGCTCACGCTGCTGGCGCAGGCGGCCACCGGCGACGCCTGGGCCATGGGCCTGTCGTCTGACTGGCAGTTCCGCTACCTGCCCGGCCACTACCCGGCGCGCCACGTGTACGCCGGGCGCTGGCGTTTCCAGAAGCACTATTTCGAAGTCATCCACGCCCTCAAGGCGCAGGGCGAGGAGTTCGAATGCGCGCAGGCGCTGGACCGGCTGCACGAGGTGAAACACTGGGTGCGCAATATCGAGCAGCAGGAGCGCTTCTCCTTCTGGCTGCCCACCGCCACCGACTATTTCTACCCCGACTTCGTGGCCGAGCTGCACGACGGGCGCTTGCTGGTCGTCGAATACAAGGGCGAGCCCTATGCGACCAACGACGACTCGGCCGAGAAGCGCGCCATCGGCCAGGCCTGGGCAAGCGCCAGCGGCGGGCGCGAGCTGTTCCTGATGGCCGAGAAATTGCTGGCCGGGCTGGACGTGACGGCGCAGTTGCAACGTGCCGTGGCGCCGGCGCCGGGGGCAGCGCCTTGACGACATGGGCCGACACCTTGGCGCAGGACCTGCTGGCCGCCGTCCAGGCCCAGGATTTCGGCAGCACGCCCGACGCCCGGCGCGGCGGCGCGGCGGCGGCGTTTCCGAACATCGACCTCGCGCTGCTTGAGCTCAACCACGCCGGCGGCCCGCGCTGGGCCAACGTGCTGTTCTCGCGCGAGCACCCTCTGGGCTTGATCGCCGAGATCGGCAGCGAAGCCGGCGCGGTGCGCAACGTGCGCTTCGACGCCGACCTGCAAAACGCGCAGCACGATGCAATCGCCTGGCGTCCCGGCGCCGACTGGTCGCGCCTGGACCGAACGCCGATCGACGCTGCCCGCGGCGCGGCGCGGCACCGCTTCGTCGCGCCCTACCCAGCCTCGTTGCTCAAGCTGATGGTCGCCGTCGGCCTGGGCCTGGCGGTGGACCGCGGTCTGTGCGACTGGCCGGCTGCGCTGGAGCCGATGATGGTGGTCAGCGACAACGAGGCCACCGACGATTGCGTGGCGCTACTGCACCGCGTCGGGCTGCTCGCGCCGCAGCACGACAACGCGCTCAACGCCGCCTTCGCTGCCTGGGATCTGGACACGCTGCAGATCAACGACACCACCCCCGCCGGCGGCTGGCGCAACGCCGACGGCGCCGGCGTCGGCCACATCCACATGACGGCCTGGGACACGGCGCGCCTGCTCTGGCTGCTGGACCCGCACGCCCCGCCCGCGCCCTGGCTGCCTGCCGGCACCGCCACGCTGCGGGCCACCACCCGCGAACACCTGCACGCCGTGCTGGCAATGCAGCAACGCGACGAGATCCTGTCCAGCGGCACGCTGCGCGGCGTGCCCGGCTGGGTGGCCGGCCTGCCCGACGCACCGCGCTACGCACACAAGACCGGCAGCACCGACAACTACGCCAGCGACGCCGGCATCGTGCGCGACGATCACCGGCATTACATCGTGGCCGTGCTCACCAGCCTGGGCCGCCGCTACGCGCCGGACGAACGCTGCGCCACGACCTGGCGGCTGCCGGCGCTGGGGGCGGCCATCGACGCCCTGCTGACACAGGAGCCGGCATGAGTTTCAAGGCGCTGCCGGCAGGGGCGCTGATTGGGGTCGTCGCCCCTGCCGGCCCTGCCAGGCCCGAGGCCCTGGCTGGCGTCCAGGCGCTGTACGCCGGCCACGGCTACCGCGCCCGCTTGTACCCCGGCTGCCACGCCACGCGCCACGGCGAGCTCGACTACCTGGCCGGCGCCGAAACGCTGCGCCTGGCCGACCTGCACGCGGCCATCGCCGACGACGGCGTGGCCGCCATCCACTGCCTGCGCGGCGGCTACGGCACGATGCGGCTGCTGGACGGCGTCGACACCGCGCTCGTGCGCGCGCATCCCAAGCTGCTCATCGGCTACAGCGACATCACCGCGCTGCAGGCGCTGTGGTGCCGCGAGGGCCTGCCCAGCCTGCACGCGCCGATGCCGGCGTCCGACCTCGTCAAGCCCGGCCGCGAGGCCGACGCCGAGGCGCTGTTCACGCTGCTGCGCGACGGCCAGCGCGCCGGCGACATGCTGGCGCCGGCGCTCGACCCCGCACTGGCCAGCCTGCGCCTGCCCGGCCGCGCCGAGGGCCTGCTGATCGGCGGCAATCTGAGCCTAGTGGCAGCGCTGCTCGGCACCGCTTACGCGTGGCCGGCCGCAGGTGCCATCCTGTTCCTGGAAGACATCAATGAAGAGCTCTACCGCGTCGACCGCCTGCTCGCGCAGCTGCGCCTGGCCGGCGTGCTGGACGCGGTGGCCGGTATCGTGCTGGGCAGCTTCACTGAAGCGGCGGCACCGCTGCCGCTGCTGCGCGAACTGCTGCTGCCGCTCGGCCGGCGCCGCGGCCTGCCGCTGCTGGCCGGCTGGCCCGCCGGCCACAGCACGCCGAACCGGCCGCTGCCGATGGGCCTGCGCGTGCTGCTGGACGCCGATGCCGGCACGCTGACGCTGCGGCAGGACTTGCTGCGCTGACGGCCGCGGCAGATCGGCGGCAAAGCCGGCCATGCACCCGCGCTCGACGTCATCGGGATGCGCTCAAAGGCGCGCAGCCCCAAACGCCACGCGCACCCGCTGCAGAGACAATACCGATCCCCCTGCCACCTTCTGCCTGCCCATGACCGCAATTTCGCCGCGCCTGGCGGCCCTCGGCCCCGCTGTGTTGACCACGCAACTGCATTCCCTGCCGCTCATCGCCCGCGGCAAGGTACGCGACCTCTACGCCGTGGGCGCCGACCGCATGCTGATGGTGGCCAGCGACCGCCTCAGCGCCTTCGACGTCGTGATGAAGGCGCCGGTGCCCGGCAAGGGCCGCTTGCTGACGCAGATGGCGCTGTTCTGGTTCGACGAACTGAGTGCCATCGCACCCAACCACCTCACCGGCGAGGCGCCGCAGAGCGTGGTCGCACCCGACGAGGCAAGCCAGGTCGAGGGCCGTTCGATGCTGGTGCGGCGCCTCCAGCCGCTGCCCTGCGAGGCGGTGGTGCGCGGCTTTGTCGCCGGCTCGGGCTGGAAGGAGTATGTCAAGCAGGGCACGGTGTGCGGCATCCCGCTGCCGCCCGGCCTGGACATGACGACCCCGTTGCCCGAACCCATCTTCACGCCCGCCACCAAGGCCGCGGCGGGCGACCACGACGAGAACATCTCGTTCGACAAGCTCGTCGCGTTGATCGGCGCCGAACGCGCGGCCGAACTGCGCGACACCGCGATCCGCCTCTACCGGGCCGCCAGCGAGCATGCGCTGGCGCGCGGCATCGTCATCGCCGACACCAAGTTCGAGTTCGGCCTCGACGACGCCGGCCGCCTGACGCTGATGGACGAGGTGCTGACCCCCGATTCGTCGCGCTTCTGGCTTGCCGACGCACTGCGCGAAGGCCGCATCGAAGCGCTGGACAAGCAGCCGCTGCGCGACTGGCTGGCGTCCACCGGCATCACCGGCGGGCCAGAGCAGGCGGCGCTGGACCTGCCCGAAGAGGTGATCCTGGGCATCCACGAACGCTACGCACGCGCCTACGCGCTGCTGTGCGGGGGCGATGAATGAGCCTGCCCCCGCTGTCCACGCGCAGCCTGCGTGCGCACCAGTTCTCCGGCCTGGCGCCGGGGCCGCGGCTCATCGTCACCGGTGCGGTGCACGGCAACGAAACCGCCGGCACACTCGGCATCGAGCGTGTGCTGGCCGAGATCGAGGGCGGCCAGATCGAGATCGTTCGCGGCAGCGTCACCTTCATTCCGGTGTGCAACCCGCTGGCCTACGCGCACGGCCGCCGCATGGGCGAGCGCAACCTCAACCGCCGCCTGCAGCCCACCGCCACGCCGCAGGACTTCGAGGACCGCATCGCCAACGTGCTGTGCCGCTGGCTGGCCGCGCACGAGGTGTTGCTGGACCTGCACAGCTTCCGCAGCCCCGGGCGGCCGTTCGTGATGCGCGGCCCGGCCGACAACCGCGGCGAGCTCGAGCCCTTCGCGCACGCCGAAGCCGAAGCCCGGCTGGCGATGCATGCGGGCCCGAACCGCGTCGTCGACGGCTGGATGGACACCTACGCCGCCGGCGTGGCACGCCGCCGCGCCCGCGCGCTGACGCCAGGGGCGGTGCACGAAGACCCGAGCTACGGCGTCGGCACCACCGAGTACATGCGCGCGGTGGGCGGCTACGGCATCACGCTCGAATGCGGCCAGCACGACGATCCGGCGGCGCCCGAAGTGGCCCACCATGCGATCCGCCAGACGCTGGCGCTGCTGGGCATCGCCGAGCTGCCGCTGGCATCGCCGGCGCAGCCCTTTGAGTGCCTGGCGCTGGCCGAGGTCGTGGACCGCCACGCCGAAGGCGACCGTTTCGCGAAGACCTGGGCCAGCTTCGACGCGCTGGCAGAAGGCGAGCTGATCGCCTGGCGCGGCGACGGCAGCGAGGTACGCGCGCCGCAGGCCGGCTACATCGTGTTCCCCGACCTCGGCGCGCTGCCGGGGCACGAGTGGTTCTATCTGGCCCAGGCCAGCACGCGGCCGCTGTGACCTGGCGGCAGTTGCCCTTGATACAGGCCTGCGATCCAATGACAAGGCGCGGCTCGACGGTTCGCGGCTGCAAGACGATGGTCGGGAGCCTTCCCGCGGACGTTCACCGAGCGCCGGGTGCCGTCACTCGCGCTCGCCCCCCGGATTCACGTTGACGGCGCACGCCGGCAGGGTGAGTTCGAGCAAGGGTGAAACCGACGCCCGGGACTCTGCGAGATCGCGCTGCAGCAAACCCCGATCACGGATGGCGGCGGCGTCCAGGTGCACGATCAGGTTCGCCGGCGCGCACCGGCTCGCCGTGGCCCTTCAGCACCGGCAGCACCACCGCCGAGACCTCGGCACGCAGGTCGGTGCCGCGCTCGGGTTGCAGCGAACCCGAGATCACCGGCCCGGTTGCCAGCGGGGTGGCGCTCACGGTGCGCAAGTCGTCGGCTGCGGGCAGCAGCACGGCCGGAGCCGGCTTTGCCGCAGGCGGCCAGCAGCAGCGCCGAACTGAGGACGAGAAGGGTGTGACGCCTGGCAGGCGGCGGCCCTGGGGGCCGCCTTCGGGATCCGGATGAAGCCGCGAGCGTACCCTTGCCGGCGCCGGGGCGGGCTCCATCTTCGTGGCCCAGAGGCTCGGCGATGCGCTGCACAGCGTCCTTGTACAGCGTGCGACACGCGCGACGGTCTCGGGCGCAGCGACTCCGCCAGTTCGACCGGCGACATGCCGACGCCCAGGTAGGCATCGGTGACCTGGCGGTCGCGCTCGGGCAGCGTGGCGAATTCCGCCGCGCCGGGGTCGTCGTGGAAGACGGCGTTCTGCACCCTCAGCCCGGCCTGGTCGAGGGCGGCGATCTCGTCCACCGGCATGCCGCACAGGCGCTGCAGCTCGCCCGGCGTGGGGTCGCGGCCATGGCGGCCGCGCCAGCGTTCGCGCGCGATCTCCAGCACCTTCAACCTGCGCCGCGTCGAACGCTCGAGATGGTCCATCCGGCGCAGTTCGTCGATCATGGCGCCGCGCACGCGCATGCGGGCGTAGCGCACGAAGGCCTCGCGCGCCTCGTCGCGGTCGCGGTCGCGGTCGCCCGGCCACTCGAAGCCCGGCGCCGCCTGCGCCACGGCGATCAGGCCCACCTGCACGAGGTCGGCCCTGTCGACGTTGGGCGGCAGGCCGCGCATCATGCCGCCGGCCTGCTGGCGCAGCCGGGACTCGTTGCGCGCGATGAGTTCGGAGCTGACGCCGTGCAGCGAGATCATGGCTCCCATTCTGGCGGCTCGGCCGCCGTGGCGGACGGCCCTATTCGGGCAGCGTGTCCAGCGTCACGTAGTCCGAGTACATCTTCGCCTGGTCGCGTCCGGCCTGCTTGCCGCGCTGCAGCGCGCGGTCGGCGGCCTGCATCAGTGCCTCGGCCGACTGGCCGGGCTTGGTCAGCGCGGCCACGCCGATGGACAGCGTCAGCGCCGGCAGCGCCACGCCGTCGAGCACGAGGTCGAGCACGTGCACACGCGCGCGCAGCCGCTCGGCGGCGTCGCGCGCCGCCACCGGGCCGGTGCCAGGCATCAGCACGGCGAAGGTCTCGTCGCCGTGACGGCACACCGTGTCGGCGACGCGAAAGGCACTGCGCAGGTGCGTGCCGGCGGTGCGCATGAACAGCTCGCCGGCGGCATGGCCGTGTTTCTCGGCGCACTCCTTGAAGTGGTCGACCTCGATCAGCATGGCGCTGAACAGCCAGCGGTTGCGGTGCGCCTGCGACACCGCGCGCACCAGCGCCCGGTCGAGATAACGTCGGTTGTACAGCCCGGTGAGGCTGTCGCGCAGCGACTCCTCGCTGGCCTTCTGCTGGCCGGCCTCGAACGCCTCATGCGCCTTGCGGCGATGTGCCGTCTCGGCCTGCAGCTCGGTGCGCGCGCGCTGCAGCTCCAGTTCGGCCTGGCGGCGGGCGGTGATGTCGCGCATGGTGCACTGGACGAAGCGCGCCGACGCCAGTTGGTAGGCGCTGCCCACCACCTCGACCTCGACCGTCTGGCCGTTGCGCAGCGACAGCGCCAGGTGGTCGTAGTGCACGTGGTCGGTCTGCTGCAGCTGCCGCAACACCACGCCCAGCACCGCCACGGCCTTGTACGGGCCGACCTCGCCGACCTTGCGGCCCAGCAGTTCCTCACGCCGGCAGCCGGCCAGCTCGATCATCAGACGGTTCGCCTCGACGACGGTGCCGCTGGCGCTGTCGAGAATGGCCACCGCGTCGCGCGACGTCTCGAAGATGCGGCGGCAGTGCATCTCGGACAGCTTCAGCGTGCGTTCGGCCTGCAGGCGGGCGCGGTTGTCGTCGGCCTCGGCCAGGGCACGCTGCAGCGTTGCCGCCAGGCCGCCGAGCTGGGACTTGGCGACGACGTCGGCGGCGCCCTCGCGCATCAGCCGCACCGCGGCGGCATCGGCGGGCGCATCGCTGACGAAAAGCACCGGCAGCCGCGGCGCGATGCGGCGCACGGCATCCAGCACCGCCAGGCCGTCGAAGCCGGGCAGCCGACGCTCGGCGAGCACCGCCGCGGAGCGCGACTCGCGCAGCGTGCGCTCCAACGCCTCGCGGTTGTCGACACGGCGGCAGTCGGGCGCCAGCCCGGCCTCGCGCAGGGTGGCTTCCATGCGCGCGGCGTCTGCTTCGCTGTCGTCGACGAGCAGCAGCGGCAGCGGCGTCTTCATGGCGTCGGGGCCGGCGGCACCGCGCCGGCACCGCGCCGGCACGCGCCGGCACGCGGCGGACGCAGGGGCGTGGCGTGTGGCGGGGTCCGTAGGTCGGGCATGGCAGCCTCCGACTGATAGCGTACATCACGCCGGCCCGCGTGGCCACGTGGGCTTGGCGACCGCCGTGCAAGCCGTCACATGCGGCCGGCGCCGCGCCGCGGCGGGCCGGTCGGCAGGTCGCGGTTGTCAGCCGGCGGCCCGCGAGCGCGGCGATAGGCTTGTCGCGAAGATGATCAGTGCACGACGCCAGAGTAGACATTGGGGAAGTGGTGCTCACGCAGGTACATCGAAGTGCCCATGACGTTGCGGCCGTAGTTGGTGACTCGCCAGCGCCTGGTGCGCGGGATCTTGGCGATCAGGCCGTGTGCGTGCAGGCGCCTGAAGCACCGGCCGACCTTGGCACTCGCCTTCTTTGGATCGTCCGCGCACGAGCGCAGTAACTGCGTGGACGCCAGCCGAGCCCGGATGTCCCGGTTGGTGAATCCGTGCAGGCAGTGCTCGCCTGCCATCAAGCTCTTGAACAGCGTGGC
>JAUXVE010000096.1 GCA_030680415.1 Rubrivivax sp. | reverse complement strand
CCGCGGCCCAGGACACCACCACTACCGGCGCCGGCCCGCAGGGCCGGCGCCCGGGCACCACGGCCCCCGACGGCCGCACCGTGCGCCATGCCGAAGGCGGCGAGCGCCCGGTCTACCTGCCGCGCTCCAACAACTACGGCTACGCCGAGGGCGACACCTACACCTACCGCGTCATCGACACCTGGAAGGACGAGGTGACGGGCACCTACACCACCGCCATCGACGAGGTGCTGGGCGACGGACAGCTGCTGGCCAACGGACACGCGTTGCAGATGGACGCCCAGGGCCGCGTCAAGAGCCAGCGCCACGCCGACGGCGGCAGCTCGGAGTTCGCGCCGAGCCAGGATCTGTGGTGGTCCAACCCGAAGCGCGGCGAAAGCCGCGACCTCAGCTTCAAGGAGACCTTCCAGCGCGCCGACCGCGTGCGCGGTGAAACCGAGTGGACGGGCTCCAGCAGCGTCGGCCGCGCGCGCCGGATCGACACGCCGGCGGGCGAATTCGAAGTCCTGCCCATCAGGAGCAGCGGCTGGTACCACGAGCGGCTGGCCAACGGCACGCGCAGCAGCGGCCAGTGGAGTCGCACCGTGTACTACTCGCTCCAGCTCGGGCACCCGGTGGCGATCGACATCGAAGACGCCGACCGCCTGGGCAAGCTGCTGCGGCGCGGGCGCGTCGAGCTGATGCACGCGCAGACCGCGCGCGGCGCGCCGTGAGCGCGGGCCGCCGGCGCAGCCCGGGGCCGGCGCTGCGCTGCAACAGCACCATCGCCCCGCTGCTGCTGGCGCTGCTGCTGGCCGGCTGCGCCAGCCGCGCGCCCGCACCGGTCGACCGCGACGGCCCCGAGGCGAAGCCGCCGCCGGGGCTGGAACGGGTGCCCGACGCCGAGCCGCGCGTCGAACCCTTGCGCCGCGGCGGGCCGAACAAACCCTACGAGGTGTTCGGGCGCCGCTACGTGCCGATGACGGCCGACGCGCCGCTGTCCGAAACCGGGCTGGCCTCGTGGTACGGCCGCAAGTTCCACGGCCGGCCCACCGCCAGCGGCGAGATCTACGACATGTACGCCATGACCGCGGCGCACAAGACGATGCCGATCCCCAGCTACGCCCGCGTGCGCAACCCGGCCAACGGGCGCGAGGTCGTGGTGCGCATCAACGACCGCGGCCCTTTCGCCGACGGCCGTGTCATCGACCTCAGCTACACCGCCGCGCTGCGGCTGGGTGTGCTGCGCGGCGTGACGCCGGTGCAGGTGCAGCGGCTCACGCACGACGACATCCGCGCCGGTGCCGGCGTGGCGCGTGCACTGCCGCCCGACGACCCCGCGCCGGGCGAGCCGGCTCTGGCCAGCCCGGGCTTGTGGCTGCAGCTCGGTGCCTTCCGCGACCGCGACGGCGCGCTGTGGCTGCAGCAGCGCGTGTTGCGCGACGCCAGCGGCACCGTGTCGCAGGTGGCGGTGTTCGAGGAAGACGCGCTGTATCGCGTCCAGGCCGGGCCCTACGCGACGCGGGCCGAGGCGCTGGACGCCACCGAGCGGTTGCGACGCCACCTGGGCATCTCGGCGTTGCTGGTGGAGCGGCGCTGATTTCTCGGCGTTCTCGGCGCGACCATCCCTAGAAGGCTCTCGGGCCCGGCTTGATCGGCGGCGCCATTGCGCCCATGCTCGGCCGCCAACCCAGGAGACGCCATGGCCACCGAGCACAGCACGGCCCCGATCACTTTCGTCGTCCCGGGCCAGCGCCAGGCCACACGCGGCGGCGCGGCGGCGCCACCTGGCGTTGCCGGCATGCCCGGACAGGTGAAGGACAGCGTGCGCGTGTCGGCGCAGCGCGCCGGCAGCGCCGCCGTGCGCGTCACCGCGGTGCCCGGCGAAGACGTGGTGGTGCTGCACATCGCCGGCGGCCCGCCGCTGCTGCTGCACCCGGAAAACGCACGCGACCTGCTGCTCGGCCAGGGCACCGCCACGCGCAGCGCTTCGGTGGCCGCCGGCGACGTGCCGGTGCCGGCGCAGCTGCGCTGGCGCGGCCTGGAGCAGGCGGCGCCGACGCGCAGCCGCGGCTTCCTGGGCGACGTCGTGCTGTCGGCCTTCGAGGTGCTGACCGGCTTCGCCAAGGACGCCGCGGTGACGCTGGCCACGAGCCAGGTGCTCAAACGGGTCGACGGCCAGGTCGACGCCGGCGTCTACGCGCTGCAGCCGGAGGCGCTGAAGCCGCTGAAGGGCAGCGGGCACAAGCTGGCGCAGGTGCCGGCGGCGACCGAACCGATGCTGGTGCTGATCCACGGCACCTTCGTCGACACCGCCAGCACCTTCGGCAAGCTGTGGGTGATGCACCCGCAGCGTGTGCGCGCGCTGTTCGCCGCCTACGGCCACCGCGTCTACGCGCTCGACCACCCGACGCTGGGCGCGAGCCCGATCGCCAACGCACTGACGCTGGTGCAGGCGCTGCCCGCCGGCGCGCGGCTGCACCTGGCCACGCATTCACGCGGCGGCCTGGTGGCCGAGGTGCTGGCCCGTCTGGCCGCGCAGCCCGCACTGACGGCGGCCAACCTCGCCCTTTTCGCAGGCGCAGGCCATGCCGGCCAGCGCACTGAGCTGCAGGCGCTGGCGGCGGCGATGGCGGCCAAGGGCATCCGCGTCGAACGCGTGCTGCGCGTGGCCTGCCCGGCGCGCGGCACGCTGCTGGCGAGCAAGCGGCTCGACGCCTACCTGTCGGTGCTGAAGTGGACGCTGGAACTCAGCGGCGTGCCGGCGCTGCCGGCGCTGGTCGACTTCCTGGCCGAAGTGGCGCGCCGCCGCGCCGACCCGGCCGAGATCCCCGGCCTGGCGGCGATGATCCCCGACACGCCGCTGGTGAACTGGCTCAACGCCGCCGAGGAGCCGATCGCGGGTGATCTGCGCGTCGTCGCCGGCGACCTGCAGGGCGATTCGGTGACGAGCTGGCTGAAGACGCTGCTGGCCGACGCCTACTACTGGACCGACAACGACATCGTCGTGCAGACACGCTCGATGTACGGCGGCGCGCCGCGCGACGGCGGTGCCCAGTTCCTGCTCGACCAGGGCGGGCGCGTCACGCACTTCAACTACTTCGCCAACGAGCGCACCGCGCTAGCGCTGGTCGACGGGCTGACGCAGCCGCAGCCGGCGGGTTTCCGGCTCATCGGGCCGCTGTCGTGGGCGGGCCGCGACAGCGGCGGCGTGCGCGCCGCCCGCCGCGGCGGCGACGCCGCCTTGTCCATGCCCGAGCGCCCCGCGGTCTTCGTGCTGCCCGGCATCCTGGGCAGCAACCTCGCCGCCGGCGGCCAACGCATCTGGCTCAGCCTGCGCCTCGTCGGCGGCCTCTCGCGGCTGCGTTACCGCCCCGGCGTGGCCGACGATGTGGCGCCCGACGGCCCCATCGGCCTCGTCTACGACGAGCTCGTCGAGCACCTGGCCGCCAGCCACGAGGTGATCGAATTCGCCTTCGACTGGCGGCGCCCGATCGAGGAAGAGGCACGGCGCCTGGCCGACGCGGTGGAACAGGCGCTGGACGCGCGCGCCGCCAGCGGCCAGCCGGTGCGGCTGCTCGCGCATTCGATGGGCGGCGTGCTGGCGCGCACGATGCAGCTCGAGCGGCCCGCCACCTGGCAACGCCTGATGGCGCGCCCCGGCGCGCGGCTGCTCATGCTCGGCACGCCCAACGGCGGCTCGTGGGCACCGATGCAGGTGCTGTCGGGCGACGACACCTTCGGCAACGCGCTGGCCGCCTTCGGCTCACCGCTGCGCGACCGCCAGGCGCGGCAGCTGATGGCCGAGATGCCGGGTTTCATCCAGCTGCAGGCGGCGCTGCTCGACGCCGAGCGCGGCCTCGACCGCGAGGCCACCTGGCGCCAGCTCGCCGACGACGACCTGCGCGCCGTGCAGCAGGCCAACTGGTGGCACCGCGCGGCCGGCGAGGCGATGCAGGAGGCCTACGTCTGGGGCGTGCCGCCGCAGGCCGTGCTCGACCAGGCGCGCGCGCTGCGGCAGCGGCTGGACCAGCAGTGCCGCGACTCGCTGCCGGCCTTCGCCGACCGGCTGCTGCTCGTCGTCGGCCGCGCCCGCTACACGCCCGACGGCTACGAGTGGACCGACCAGGGCCTGGTCTACCTCGACGCCACCGATGGCGGCGACGGCCGCGTGCCCCTGGCTGCAGCGCTGCTGCCGGGCGTGCGCACCTGGACGCTGGACTGCGAGCACGGCAGCCTGCCCAGCGCCAAGGAGGCCTTCCCGGCTTTCGTGGAATTGCTGGTCGACGGCCACACCGAGCGGCTGGCGCCGCTGGCCGCCGCCGGCACGCGCGGCGGCGCGGCGGCGCGAGCGCTGCCGCACGTGCGCAGCCGGCCGTCGCGCG
>JAUXVE010000093.1 GCA_030680415.1 Rubrivivax sp. | reverse complement strand
CTGCCCGCCGTCACCAGTTGACTGACGGCCGGCTGGCCGATGCCGAGCAGCTCGGCCAGTTGCTGCTGGGTGACGATGCCTGCTGTGTCAATGATCATCATTACCCCCTAGGGGAGCGGTGGAACAGCCGGCCGGTGCGCCACGATGGACCCTCGCGGCTCGACCTCGCAGAGGGACCCGCTACGTTTCTCATGGCCGTGGCGCCAGCCAGCCGGGCAGACACGCAGGACTCGGGTCCCACACCTGTGCGCGTGGCGCGGGGCGCACGGGCGCCTTGTGCACACGGCCTGGCAGTGCAGGCGGCGGTGGCGGCGGCTGGCCCTGCAGCGTGCGGACCACGACCTGCCAGCGGTCGGTGATGGTGCTCACGCTGTCCCCAACTCGCCGCCGTCGGCGCCGCTTTCTGTGCGCGCTCTACTCCCCCGTACCCCCTGTACGCCACATGGCGCACATGGCGCACCCTGTTGCGCCGGGTGGACGAGTGCGCCGTTCTCACTACTTGGCGCACATGGCGCACATGGCGCAGCGACCCCGATGTGCCGGCATCCGTCGCCCGTCAGCGCCCATCGCTCGTGCTCCTTTCGGTTCCTGTCGCGGTACGCCTGGCGCTCGATCCAGCCGCGCGCCTCGGCATAGCGCAGCAGCTCGAACACCTCCGCCGGCTTGCGCCGCCGCGGGAAGGTCGGCTCGTCTGCCAGCACCTTGCCCGCGTGGTAGCGGCTGCGCGTGTCGGTGGCGATGAATTCACCGCGCGCATGGAACGCATGCACCAGGCGGAGCAGTTCCTTGGTGTCGTTGCCATCGGCGATGTGCTGCACGACGGCCCCGAACGGTTGATCGCGCTGCGGCAGGCCTCCCTCGGGCCAGGTAAGCCGCAGCGGCTCGGCCAGCTTCCCGAGGTTGTGCTTCTGGTGCTCGAGCAGTAGTGCGCCGTCCCTGTCCCGGCTCAGGTAGAGGCGCGACCTGGCGCTGTTGTGCCATGCCGTGCTGCCGCTGTAGCCCTCGGTCCCCTGGCGGTCGCCGCGGCTCGTGCCCTTGTCGACGTGGGCCAGCAGCAGCACAGCGCCCGCCCGGTCCTGTGCAATGCGTGCCAGCGAGCGCATGAAGCCGCGCACGCGGGCCCGGTCGATCTCGCTCGCGTCGTAGGTGTCACTCGCGTTGTCCACGATCAGCACGTCGATGCCCTGGGCGTCGATGTAATCGCGCAGCGCCGCATAACTCGGCGTCGTCAGCCCGTGTCGCCGGCCTGCGATGCTCACCTCGTGGTACAGCGCCGGCTCTCCCGCGGTGGCGTCGAGCACATGCAGCCGGCCATCCAACGCGGCCACCTCAACAGCCATTTGCCGGCATATCCAGCTCAGCCGGTGGCGCACCAGCTCAGCGCCATCCTCGCCGCTGAAGAACGCGACCTTGCCGCGCCGCGTGGGGATGCCAAGCATGGACATCCCAATCGAGATGCACACGCCCAGCATCAACGCCAGCATGCTCTTGCCGGTGCCGCCGTGCGCGCCCAACAGTGTGACCACGCTGGGTGGCATGTATCCCTGCCACCAATCGCCAGCCGGCTCGGGCACTGCTTGCGCCAGGTCGGCCAGCGGAACCACAGCGAACAGCGGCGCGGCGTCGTCGTCGCGCTCTGTGCTGGCCAGCCCTGCAGCCAGCTCGCGCACCAGCACTGCCACACGGTTTTCTAGGGCCTCGCCTGTGAGCTCCGCCGCGGCCTGCTGTACGGCAAGGCCGCCAGCCTCGACCCTGCGGCGGCGGGCGTGCTCGACGATCAGTGCGGCGTGTGTAGAGGCAGCCCTGGCACTGGGGACCGAATTGAACAACGCATTGAGGTACTGCAACCCGCCGCAGCGTTCATCCTGGCCACGGCTCTGCAGCAACTGGAATACGCTGACGAGGTCGAACTCGGTGCCGAGCCGGTGCAGGTGCCGCATGGCGGCCCAGATCAGGCCGTGGTTCTCATCGTGAAAGTGCTTGGCCTCCACGGGGAGAGCGCAGACGGACTGATCCAGCAGCCCCGCGCCGAGTAGCGCCTGCTCGACTTCGGGCGACCATATCGCCTGGCGCGGGGATGTGGTCATCTGCACCGCCGGCGCACCGAGCGCACCCGGGAGTGGGTCATTGCTGCACCTCGCTCAACATGCGGTCCAGCTCGGCCACGGCCGCCATGAGCTTGGCGCGGGCGGTCGCGACCTTGGTGAGCTTGATGAAGTGGATGTCGCGCGCCGCCAGGCGCAGCGCGGCCACGCCGGCGCCGAGCACCTTGTAGGCGCGCTCGCGGTCGGCCGCAGACTTCCAATGCACATGCGTTCGTGGCTTCGCAGCGGGCGCCGCGGCGACGGCCACCGGCGCCGCGGGAACCTTGTGCTGGGGTTCGCCGGCCGGCTTGGTGGGCGCGGTCGCTGGCGTGCCGCTGGTTTCGGCAGGCGCCGGCGCGGTCAGCGGCGCGATGTCGCGGAACTCGATGTCGGTCACGTCGAGGTTCTGCAGACGCGGCTTCGTCACCTTCGCCGGCCTGGCCTTGCCGTCCTTCCCGGTGGTCCTGGCCAACTGGGGAATGGACCCAGTTGCCTCGGCCTCGCGGCGCATTGAGGCAACCGTCTTGTGGTCGACCTTCGCCATGCCGGCCAAGGCGCGGTTGCTCATCGTCGGCGACGCCTTCAACAATTCCGCGATGACGCTGCGCCGTTGTTCCTGACTCAGATGCCGGCGGTGTGCGTTTTGCGCGACGACGAACTCGGCCTCGCTCATGGTGCGCCCCGCACCTTCGGCAGCGGCTTCGACGACGTAGTTGAACGGCTCGAATCGCGGCTTCACGCCGGCCAGGATGCACGCGCGGTAGCGGTGCCAGCCGTCGAGGATGCTGCCGTCCGATGCCGTGGTGATGGCGGTCAACAACCCGTTGTCGTTGATGTTGCGCACCAGCTCCACGAACTCACTCAACGGCATCTCGCCGAACGCTGCGGACAGCGGGTGGCGCTTCCGGCCGGGTTGCATGCCGGGCTGCGGCGCGGCATACTTGCCGCTGTCCCCTGTCCCTTGTTCGTCTCCCTGAAGGCCCGCCTCGTCCGCGGGTCTTCGTCCGTCTGGGGTCAGCTCGTGCCGCTCAGGTGCGGCCGGGCCCCGCGCTGCGCCGCCGCTGTGGTTGACGTGATGCATGGCGTCACGACTCAACCTGGCTGGCGGTCGAAGACTCAGGGCCGGCCTTCATGCGCTCGATGCGGCCGCGGCGCACCGGCGGCCTGCACTTGTAGCCCGCCGGCACGGCTTTGGCGCGCACCCACTCCAGCAGATCGGCCTCGGTCGTGACGAGGGTGCGCTCGCTCACTGCGTACAGCTTCGGCGCGTTGCCTTGCGATCGCATGCGCTGCAGCGTCGGCGGCGATATCCCGGTGGCGGCGGTCACGCCGTCGGGCCACTGGACGATGCCGACCCCCTGCGGGATGCGGCGTTGATCGGTCTTAGATTCCATTTAGTCACTCCTAGGCCAATGGAGTGAATGTGCCGGCGGGGGCCCCGCTCGGGCAGGGGAGACTCAGGAAATTCGCGGGCGAATTACCCCATGCCCTCGGGCCAGCCCATGACGCGCGTCCGGGGTGGTATCTCGCGCAGTCGCTGCTGCACGGCGCGTGCGTCGACGAGGGTCGACTGCAGCGCAGCAGTGACGAACAGCGCGACAAGATCACGATGCGGACGGCCAACCTTCAGCGAGTCCGGGCGCCACGCCGTCACGTCGGGGCGACGCCCGGCAACGTGCGCGCGAATGTAGAACTCGACTTCGCACGCAAGCATGGTGTCCGTCGCCGGCAGCAGCCCGCGCGCTATGTCTCGCTCGAACCCCAGATTGCCATGGCTGGATCGGGCGGCGGGAGCACCTGGCTCTGCCCGCTCGTTGGCATCGTCCAATGCTTCGGCGAGCGCGGCCAGCAGCCGCGCGAGGGTCGCCGTCACCAACGGGGGAGCACTGGCTCGCGCACCGAGCTGCACAACCTCGACGGCGCACCGGCGCTCGGCCTGCGCAATTGCGACGGCCAGGCCTGCGTCGTCGCCGCGGCATGCACTGGCCAGCCTTCGAGCTGCGTTGGCCACGCCCGCGCGCCGGTCGCGCGCCGCGTCCAATTCCTCGCGCCGGAGTTTGAACGGGTCGTGCTCGGGCCGGTATGCCCGCGCGGCCTCGCACGCCCCGACGATTGCCTGCACCAGCTCGTCATCGGGGAACCTGTCGCGTAGCGCCTTAACGGCGCCGCGGTATCGGTGCGGTACGGTCATGGCTCGCCCCGCAGTATCTCGTCCAGCCGTTCGGCCAGCGCCGCCAGCGCCGCCGCTTTTGCGGCCAGCGGGTCGTGCCGCTGGTACACGCGCACCAGGCGCGGCGGGGCGTGGTTGAGCACGGCTTCAACGTCGTGCACAGGCACGCCGGCCTCGCGCATCATCGTGGCCGCGGTGCGGCGCAGGTCGTGCGCGGTCCAGGTGGCGCCGGAGCGTTTCAGCCGCTGCGCCAGCGAGACATAGACCGGCCGCGGATTCGGCAGCGGCAGCAGCGCCGCGGCCTCGGGCGTCAGCGGCACGGTGTGCGGCCTGCCAGACTTTGTTTCGGGGATCGTCCAGATATCGCCGGCCACCTGGTCGGGCACCCACTGCAGCGCCTCACCGATGCGGCAAGCGGTCAGAAATCCGAACCTCAGGGCATGAGCATCGGGGTCGGTGCGCTGCCACAGTGCGCGCAGTTCAGCCGCACCCAGCACGCGCTCCCGCGGCGCATAGGACTGCAGGCCCAGCCTCCCGGCGGTCACGCCACCCAGCGGGTCAACATCCAGCAGCCCGCGCGCCGTCGCCCAGCCGGTGAACTGCTTCATCAGCGCGAGAGACTTGCTGGCGGTGTTCGGCCGGTCGGCCAGCGCCTGCACCGCGGTGGTCAGGTCCAGGCGCCGCAGCGATGACAGATTGCGGCCTGCCACGCCGGCCAGCGCCCGGTCCAGCATGGCGCCGCTTTCCTTCCTGGCGCCCTCGGTGCGATACCGGGTGGCGATGTACTCGCGCTTGAACGTAGCCAGGGCGTGACTCACGTTGTTGTCGGGCAGCGTAGGCGCCAGCTCAATGCGGCCGTCCTGCGCGCGCTGCCGCGCCAGGTGCAGGCCCACGGTCGGCCAGTCGCCCAGCTGGCGCACCTGCCAGGTACCGCCCATGCGAGTGCGCAGTACCCAGGTCTGGCGGCCGTTCGGCCGGCGCTTCAGGTACAGCGAGCCGCCGAACGGCATCAGCATCTCGTGGCTGGCCGGCGGCAGCTTGGCAATGGCGGCGTCGGTGCGCGGTGTCTTGCTGGCGGTCTTCATCAGGTATCACCTCTGGGTATCTCTGCCGATACCCTGATGATAGCTGATGACTTCTAAACGGTATCCATCCCTCTATGAAGCGCCATCGTTCCCAGGCACTACACCTGCATGTTCATGATTTCGCTGTAGGCCTGCACGAGCCGGTTGCGCACCTGCAGCGTGGCCTGGAAGCCGAGTTGCGACTTCTGCATCGCCAGCATCGTTTCCTCCAGCCCCACCGCCGGGTTCTCCAGGCTCAGCTCGCGCTGCAGCCGCTGGGCCTCGAATTGGGTTTCGCTCACGCCCTTGAGCGCATCGCTCAGGGCGGCGCGGAAGTCGACGCCGCTGCCGCGTTCCGCGCCCGGGGTGCGCGGCATGCCGTCGGGCCCCAGCCCGGCGCGCGACAGCGCCTGCTGGAAGTCGAAGGGGCGCAGTCCGAGTTTCATGAGGTCTGACATGGCAGGTCCACTGTAGGCCGGCACGCCGCCGCCCGATGGCCCGAACAGGCGAGTCTTCCCGGGCCTTCTCGTGCCACCGGAGGGCAGCGCCCGGCCAACAATGCCGCCAACCCCGGAGTTCTGCCCAACCCTCATGGATAACGCCGTCACACCGACCGCTCCCACCCCCCTCGTGCCTGCCGCGCCCGGCATCGCCACACGCTTGCAGACGCTGCCGGCACGCACGCAGTTGCTGGCCCTGCTGGGCGTGGCGGGGCTGGTGGCGGTGCTCGTGGCCCTGTGGGCCGGCGCGCGCGAAGCCGACTGGCGCGTGCTCATCCCCAACCTGTCGGAACGCGATGGCGGCCAGGTCATCGAGCGGCTGACGCAGATGAACGTGCCCTATCGTTTCGCCGAGGGCGGCAGCACCTTGCTGGTGCCTGCCGCACGGGTGCACGAATTGCGTATGAAGCTGGCCGCCGGCGGCCTGCCCACGGGCGCCGGCACCGGCAGCGCCGGCTACGAACTGCTGGACAAGAACAGTTTCGGCCAGACCCAGGGCCAGGAGCGCATGAAGATCCAGCGCGCCATCGAAGGCGAGCTGACGACCACCATCCAGTCGCTCGACTCGGTGAAGGCGGCCCGTGTGCACCTGGCGCTGCCGCAGCAGAACGGCTTCTTCCGCGAACAGCAGAAGCCCTCGGCCTCGGTGGTGCTGACGCTGCAACCGGGCCGCACGCTGGAGCGCAGCCAGATCGTCGGCATCGTGCGCGTCGTCTCGGGCAGCGTGCCCGAGCTCGCCGCACGCGCGGTGAGCGTGGTCGACAGCACCGGCGCGCTGCTGTCCGCCTCCGGCGACGACGATGCCGCGCAGGGGCTCGATTCGCAGCAGCTGCAATACCGCCGCGAGGTCGAGGCCAGCCACCTCAAGCGTGTGCTGGCGCTGCTGGAACCGGTGGTCGGCCGCGACAACGTGCGTGCCAGCGTCAGCGCCGAGATCGACTTCTCGCAGACCATGCAGACGGCCGAGGCCTACCGCCCCAACCAGGGTGGCGACGCCAGGGTGGCGGTGCGCGAGCAGCGCAGCGAAGAGTCCACGCAGCCCGGCGGCGCGCTGGCCGGCGGTGTGCCCGGTGCCACCAGCAATCAGCCGGCGGCGCCCGCCACCGCGCCGCTCACCGCAGCGGCCCCGGTGCTGCAGGCCGGCGCTG
>JAUXVE010000090.1 GCA_030680415.1 Rubrivivax sp. | reverse complement strand
TGCTGGTCTGAGGCACCCGCGCAGGCGGGCTCGACAATCGGCGGGCGACTGCACAGGCGTAGTGCCATACGCGCCAAAACTCCGCTCTAAGTTGTTGATTTCATTGGGGTTGGTGGAGGCAGGTGACAAACTCGGGCTAGTCGAGAACTACCGCCCCGGGGTGATGGCGCGCCTCGGTCTGGACTACACCCGCCTCAAGCCCTTGCATCCCGGGCTGGTGTACTGCGCGATCTCGGGCTACGGCCAGAGCGGCCCTGATGCCGGGCGCGCGGCCTTTGCGCCGATCGTCCACGCCGCGAGCGGATACGACCTCACTAACCTGCACGTTCAGCGCGGTGCGCAAGTGCCTGCGCGCAGCGCCCTGTTCGTTGCCGACTATCTGGGCGGCATGGCCGCGCTCGCCGCCATCGAGGCGGCGCTGCTGCAGCGTCAGCGCACCGGTGCCGGGCAGTTGATCGACCTCGCCCTGCTCGACACCATGCTCGGCATGATGTCGTTCGAGGTCCAGGCGGCCCAGTTCACGGTGCGCGAACCGACGATGCAGTACGCGCCGACGCGTGCGCGCGACGGCTATGTCATCGCGATGCCGATCACGCAGAGCAATTTCGAGGCGCTCGCCGATGCCACCGGGCACCCACACTGGAAGACCGATGCCCGGTTCGCCGACTTCGGCGCACGCAAGGCGCACTGGGAGGAGCTGATGGAACTCCTGGGTGTCTGGGCCGCCGATCGCACGGCCGAGGAGTGCGAGCGCGTCATCACCGCAGCCGGCTGCCCTTGCTCGTGCTACCGCACCGTCGCCGAGGCGATGGACAGCGCCCAAAGCCGCCACCGCAGCGTGACGGCAGTAGCCGAGGACGCAGCCGGCGCATTCTTGGTCACCCGCCCACCCTGGCGCATGTCGGCTGCGCCCGCACCCGATCGGGCGCGCGTGCCCACCCTCGGGCAGCACGGCCGCGTCGTCCTCGGGCGCGTGCTAGGCCTCGGACCGGCGGCAGTCGGCGATCTCGCCCGACGCGGCGCCTTCATCGACCCGGATCGTCCGGCGGGAGCGTGAGCGCCGCGCGGCCGGGCAAGTGCGCGATCGACACTGCTACGCGGCATCCGCACCGGGGACGAGCATCACCTTTCCGGGCCGTTCCAGCGCGTCCGGCAGATCGAGCAACGCGTCGTCCAACCTGATCCGCGCGCCGACCTGCGTGTGCCAGGCGCCGTTCAGGAAGTGCCGCTGCACCTCCTCGGCGGCCGCCGCGCGTGCAGGGCCCGCCACCGCGTGCAGCCAGCGACTGAGCCAGAAGCCTTCGATGCGCTTGTTGGAGAAGACGAACTGCCCCATCTGTGCCAGGCACGGCCCGGTCGCCGAAAGCATGCCGTACGAGATCCAGCGGCTGTGCGCCGGCATGGCCAGGAAGATGTCGGCCGCGGTCTGATCGCCCACCGCGTCGAGTAGCACGCGTGGCCGCTCGGCGCGCAGCACGGCGTCGGTCCGGGCCGCGAAATCGGGATCGCCGCTGACCAGGACCGCGGCCGCGCCCTGGGCACGCAGTGCCGCCTCGTCGCGGGCCCTACGCACGACGGCGACGGGCGCGATGCCCTGCTCGCGCGCCAGGTCGATCAGCATCCGCCCCAACTGCGAGCCGGCAGCGGTCAGAACGACCGCACGCGCGCCGGCCGCGGCGACGAGCGCGATCATCGCCACCGCGGTCAGCGGGTTGACGAGCAGCGCCGCCGCATCGTCGTCGCGCACGCCGGCATCCACCTCGACGCAGGCGGCGGCATCGGTGAGCGCGAACTCAGCCCAGGAACCCGATGCGCTCGCCAGGAAACTGACGCGGCGCCCGATCAAAGCCGCAGCCTGCCCGTTGGCCGCGGCGACCACGGTCCCGGTGCCCTCGAAGCCGGCCGGCGTGCCGCGCCGGCGTGGCTGCCCGTACTCGCCCTTGAGGAAGTGCAGATCCGACGGGTTGACCGGCGCCAACGCGACCCGGACCAGCACCTGGCCGGGGCCGGGAGTCGGAACCGCGATCCGCGCGAGCGCGATCAGCGCGCCGAGATCGGCGACGGCCAGACCGCTCGCTGTCTCCGCGAAGCCTTCGCAACGCAGCACCAGGGCCTGCATGCTCTGCGGTAGCGACATGTCGTCTTCGTCTTGCATGGTGCATCCGGCGCAGCGGCGTCAGCGCCGCCGCCCGCGATTGCTGAATGGTATTTGATTATCGAGCGATAATCCATTAATCTCGCAGCCGGGAGCAAAGAGAGGTGTCGGCTGGACATCGTGGTCGCGATCGCGCAGTTCCCGCGCGGCGCCGCAACTGGTCTGCCGGCGACTTCGGGACCGGTCCAACGGGAGTGCAGGGCGCAGACATGCAGGGGCTGAGCGAATTCGTCCAGATGGTCATCAGCGGCACGGCGATCGGCTGCATCTACGCCATCGTCGCGCTCGGCTTCGTGCTCATCTACAAGGCAAGCGAGATCGTGAACTTCGCGCAGGGCGACCTGATGATGCTCGGCGCCTTTCTCGGGTTCACCTTCATCGGCATCGCGGGCATGCCCTTCCTGCTTGGGCTCGTGCTGGCGATGGCCTGCATGGCGCTCATCGGCGCCGCCCTGGACCGCATCGTGCTGCGTCCGATGGTCGGGCAGCCCGTGTTCGCGATCGTCATCATCACCATCGGCATCGGGTTCGTGATCCGCAGCGTCGTCATCGCGCTGCCCGGCTGGGGCAGCGAAACCTACAGCATCAGCGCGCCCTATTCGGGAACCGCGAGCGCGCTGGGTGGCGTCGCAATCGGCAACGAGCTGCTGGCGATCATCGCCGCCACGCTGGTCCTGATCCTGGCGCTGTACCTGTTCTTTCGCCACACGAGGCTGGGCATCGCGATGCAGGCAACCTCGCAGAGCCAGCTGGCCGCCTATCACGTCGGCATCCCGGTCAAGTCAATCCTGTCGCTGACCTGGGCCATCAGCGCGGCGATGGCGGCGCTGGTGGGCGTGCTGCTGGCGCCGATCACCTTCGTCCACGTGAACATGGGTTTCATCGGCCTGAAGGCGTTCCCGGCTGCGGTGCTGGGCGGCTTCGGCTCGATTCCGGGTGCCATCGTTGGCGGCCTGATCATCGGCATCGTCGAGGCGCTGGCCGGGTTCTATCTCCCCGAAGGCTTCAAGGACGTCGCCGCCTACGTCCTGCTGCTCGTCGTCCTGGCGCTGCGCCCGCAGGGGCTGTTCGCGCAAACCGCCGCCAAGAAGGTCTGAAGCCATGCACGTGCCGATGACGACCAGCTACCTCCAGGACATCCGTCTCGTGCGGCATGGTGCGGATGGGATCTGGTACGGGCTGCTGGCGCTGGCAGTGCTTGCCGCGCCGGCGCTGGCCAGCGAGTACCTGCTGTCCCAGTTGAGCGTGCTCGCGATCTATGCCATCGCCGGGGTCGGCATGATGCTGCTCGTCGGCTACGCAGGGCAGATTTCTCTCGGCCACGCGGCCTTCGTGGCCGCCGGCGCTTACACCGAGGCGATCCTGCGCGCCAAAGGGCTGCCGTTCGCGCTCACGCTGCCCATCGCGGGCGCAGTGGCGGGCGCGCTGGGCCTGCTGCTGGCACTGCTGACCGCACGCCTGGCTGGTCTGTACCTGGCCATCGCGACGCTTGCCTTCGCCTTCATCGTGGAGGAGGTGCTCACGCGCTGGGAGGGGCTCACGGGGGGCAGCTCGGGGCTCGCGGTCGGGCGCATCGCGCTCGGCCCGCTCACGATCGATGCGGAGTGGAAGTTCTACTACCTCGCCGTCGGCCTGCTCGTGGCGGTGCTGCTGGGGGCGCTGAACCTGCTGCGTTCGCGCACCGGTCGCGCGCTGACGGCGATTCGCGACAGCGAGATCTCGGCCCAGAGCATGGGCGTGCACTTGGCACTGTACAAGTCGATCGTGCTCACCGCCAGCGCGGCACTGACCGGGGTCGCAGGCGCGCTGTACGCACACAAGATCCAGTTCATCACGCCCGACCAGTTCACGATCCTGATGTCGGTGGAGCTGCTGGTGCTGGTCGTGGTCGGTGGCCTGGGTTCCTTGCATGGCGCGGTGCTCGGCGCCGCCTTCATCGTCATGCTGCCGCAGGCGATCATGGTGCTGCGCGATGTGCTGGCGGTGAGTTCGAAGTTTCAGATCGGGCTTGACGCCGGCGTCTACGGCCTGCTGATGGTGCTGTTCATGCTGTTCGAGCCGCGCGGGCTGTACGGACGCTGGGTCAAGATCAAGCTGTATCTGGACACCTTCCCCTTCTACCGCAGGGCCACCTTCCGGCGCCAGCGTCAATACCAGAAGTCGGAGCGCCTGCGATGAGCCTGTTCGAGATCCGCCATCTCGAGCGCAGCTTCGGCGGCATCCAGGCCGTACGCGACGTAAGCCTGGACGTCGAGGAGGGCGAGATCTTCTCGATCATCGGCCCCAACGGCGCCGGCAAGACGACGCTGTTCAACCTCGTCAGCCGCATCTACGACGCCGACAGCGGCCGCATCGGCTTTGCGGGCAGTGACATCACCCGCATCGCGCCGCATCGCATCGCGGCGCTGGGCATCGCGCGCACCTTCCAGAATATAGAGCTGTTCGAGAACGCCACCGTGCTGAGCAACCTGCTGGTCGGACGCCACAGCCGCGGCGGGCCGGGGCTGCTGTCGCAACTGCTGTTCACGCCGGCCAACTTGCGCGCCGAGATCGAGCACCGCGACCGGGTCGAGGCAATCATCGACTTGCTCGACCTCGAGGCCTACCGGGATGCCTCGGTGGGCGCGCTGGCCTACGGCATCCGCAAGGTCGTCGAACTCGGCCGCGCGCTGGCCGCACACCCGCGCCTGATCCTGCTCGACGAACCCTCGTCGGGCCTGAACGCCGAGGAGACCGAAGACATGTCGTACTGGATACGCGACATTCGCGACGACCTCGGGATCACGGTGCTGATGATCGAACACGACATGGGCTTGGTCAACCTCGTTTCCGATCGTGTCATGGCGCTCGAGCGCGGCGCAGTGCTCGCCATCGGCAGCGCCGCGGAGATCATGAACGACGCGCGGGTGATCGAGGCCTACCTCGGGGCATGACATGACCGAGCCGCTGCTGTCGTTGCGCAACGTCGAGACTTACTACGGGCCCGTGCTCGCCATCCAGGGAGTCAGCATGGACGTGCCCGAGTCGAGCATCGTCACGCTACTGGGCTCCAACGGTGCCGGCAAGTCCACCGTGCTGAAGTCGATCTCGGGCTTCGTCGAACCGCAGAAGGGAACGATCCGCTTCGCCGGCCACGACCTGATCGGACGCGAACCGAACGCGACAGTGGGCCTGGGCCTGTCGCACGTGCCCGAGGGGCGGGAGGTGTTTCCCTTCCTGAGCGTGCGCGAAAACCTCCTCATGGGCGCCTTCGCGCGCCGCGACCGCGACGCGGTGCGCGTCGATATGGAGCGCATGTGTGACTACTTCCCCATCCTGCGCGAGCGGCGGGAACAACCCGCTCTGAGCCTGTCGGGCGGCGAGCAGCAGATGCTCGCGATCGCGCGTGCGCTGATGGCCAGGCCCAGACTGCTGCTCCTGGACGAGCCGTCGCTGGGGCTGTCGCCGCGGCTGGTGGGTGAGATCTTCGCCATCGTCAGGCGTGTCAATGTCGAGGCCGGCATGACGATCCTGCTCGTCGAGCAGAACGCGAACAAAGCGCTCGAGTTGGCCGACTACGGGTACGTAATGGAGGTCGGTCGCATCGTCATGGAAGGGCGCGCGTGCGATCTCGCCAACAAGGCCGACATCCGTGAGTTCTACCTTGGCGTGAAGGAACAGGGCGCGCGTGGTGCGCACCGTTGGAAGAGGAAGAAGCTGTGGCGCTGACCCAGGACGGCGCAGGCGACGCGCAATGGGCGCACCTCGGCGCAGGGCAGGAGGTCGTGCCGACGCCGACGTCGACACTGGCGGCGGCCTTTGTCGAGGCGGTGAGGCTGCGCGGCGAGCGCGTCGCGATGCGCCGCAAGCAACGGGGCCTGTGGCGCGCCATCAGCTGGCGCGAATACGGCACGCAGGTCAGGCAGATTGCGCTGGCGCTCATCAAGGAAGGTGTCGCGCCGTCGGACCGCACCTGCATCCTGGCCGAGAACTGCCCCGAGTGGTTCTACGCCGACCTCGCCGTCATCACCGCGGGCGGCATCTCGGTTGGCATCTACACCACCAACGCGCCCGAGCAGGTGGCCTACGTGCTCGCCGACAGCGGCGCGCGCGTCGTCTTCGTCGAGAACGAGGAGCAACTTGACAAGGTGTTGCAGGTGCGCGAGCAGGTGCCGGCGCTGCAGCGCATCGTCGTCTTCGACATGGAGGGGCTGCGCGGCTTTGCCGATCCCATGGTGATCAGCCTGGCCCAGTTCGCTGCCCTGGGCGCGGCGCAGCTGGGAGCGATCGCCTCGCAGTGGCAGGCGCGCATCGATGCGATTGCGCCGCACGACACGGCGATCCTGATCTACACCTCGGGCACGACCGGGCCGCCCAAGGGCGCGATGCTCAGCCACGCCAACCTGGCATTCCAGGCCGCGTCGCTCAACGTCGTGATGCCGCTCGGGCCGAGCGACGAGGTGCTGTCGCACCTGCCTCTGAGCCACATCGCCGAGAGGCTGCTGGCCGTGGTGCGCCCGATCTTCAACGGCGCCGTGGTCAACTTCGCCGAGAGCCAGGACACGGTGCCGCAGAACATCCGCGAGATCTCGCCCACCGTGTTCTTCGGCGTACCGCGCATCTGGGAGAAGTTCTACTCGCGCGCGACCCTCGCCGTGCAGGAGGGCACGCCGCTCGAGCGCATGGCGTTTCGCCTCGCCCTGGCCGCCGCGCGGCGCGTGGTCGCGATCCGCGAAGCCGGCGCGCGCGTGCCCTGGTGGCTCGCGCTGGTGTACCGCATCGCCGACCTGACCGTGCTGTACCGCGCGCGCAAGCTCATCGGCATGGAGCGCACACGCTACGTGGTCACCGGCGCCGCGCCGATCGCGCCCGAGCTGATCCGCTGGTACCTGGCGCTCGGCATGGACATGATGCAGGCCTACGGAATGACCGAGACCTCGGGCGTCGCATCGCTGCCCCCCCCGGGGGTGCGCAGGCTCGGCACGGTGGGCGTCGCGCTGCCCGGCACCGAGCTGCGCCTGAGCGAGGCGGGCGAGATCCTCGTGCGCGGCCCGCATGTCTTCCAGGGCTACTGGAACAAGCCCGGGCAGAGCGCCGAGGCGGTGCCCGACGGCTGGCTGCACACGGGCGATGTCGGCACCCTCGACGACGACGGTTTCCTGCGTGTGGTGGACCGGCTCAAGGACATCATCATCACCTCCGGTGGCAAGAACGTCTCGCCGTCCGAGATCGAAAACGAACTCAAGTTCAGCCCCTACATCGCCGACGCGGTGGTGATCGGCGACGCCCGCCCCTTCCTGACCGCACTGCTGATGATCGATTTCGACAACGTGGCCAAGTTCGCGCAGAACCGGGCGATCCCGTTCACCAACTACCCCAGCCTGTGTGCGCACGAAGACATCCAGGCGCTGATCGGCGCCGAGGTCGAGGCCGTCAACGCGCGATTCGCGCGCGTCGAGCAGATCAAGTCGTTCCGCCTGATCGACGTCCAGCTGACGACGCAGGACGAGGAGTTCACTCCGACGCTCAAGCTCAAGCGTGCCGTCGTCAACCGTCGTTACCGGGCGTTGATCGACGACATGTATCCGGGCAGCCGGCAACCCGGTGCCACTGCGTAGCCAGACCGGGAATCCCAGTCAACGACCCAAGCAAGGAGAGATACGAATGAAACTCTTGAACCTCATGAAGGCGGCGGCATGCGCCTTTGCCGCGCTCGCATTCGCGCCAGTGGCCCAGGCCCAGTCCCAGACGCAGGGCATCACCGACACCGAGATCGTCATCGGCACGCACCTGGACCTCAGCGGACCGATCAACTTCTGGGGCCTGCCGGTGAAGAACGGCATGGAGATGGCGGTCGACGAAGTCAACGCCGGCGGCGGCATCCACGGCCGCAAGTTGCGCCTCGTGATCGAGGACATGGGCTACGACCCGAAGAAGGCCGTGCTGGCGACGCAAAAGCTCCTCACCCGCGACCGCATCTTCGCGATGGTCGGTTCGATGGGCACGGTGACCTCGGCGGCGACGATGCCGATGGTGCTGGAGCGAGGCTTGCCACACCTGTTCCCGATCACACCGGCCGAGATGTTCGCGCTCCCCTTCAACCGTCTCAAGTTCGCCTTTTTCTCGCCCTATTACGACGACATCCGCACCAACCTGAAGTACCTGCTCGCGAACAAGGGCTACAAGCGCGTGGGCGTCATGTACCAGGACGACGAGTTCGGCGCCAACATTCTCAAGGGGGCCCAGGACCAGTTGGCCGCGGGCGGTCTCGCGCCGGTGTCGGTGACCAGCTTCAAGCGCGGAGCGACCGACTTCTCGAGCCAGATCGCACGCATGAAGAGCGACGGTGCTGAACTCGTCGTGATGGGTAGCGTGGTACGCGAGACGGTGGGTGCGATGACGGCCGCGCGCAATCTGAACTGGAATCCCGCCTTCCTCGTCAGCCAGGCCGGCTACGCGCCGGTGGTCGCCGCACTTGGCAAGGACTTCGTCGAGGGCCTGTACGCCGGTGCGATGACGCCGATCCCGTACGCCGACACGGCCTCGCCCAAGGTGCTGGAGTGGATGCAGCGCTACAAGGCGAAGTTCAACCAAGATGCCAACGTTGAGTCCGTGGTGGGCTACAACGTGATCATGACCGCGGTGATGGGGATCAACAACGCCGGTCGCGACCTCAACGTCGACACCCTGATCGCCGGGCTGGAGCAGATCCGCGACCATCGCAACATCTTCGGCACCGCGCCGATCTCCTTCTCGCCCGACAACCACCTCGCCACGCGACGCACCTTCGTGGCGCAGATCCGCAAGGGCCGCTGGGTGGCACTGACCGACTTCATGCACTACGCCGACTGACAGCGGCCGACCCGGCCCGGCCCGCTGGAGCAGCGGTGCGCAGCGGCACCGCCGCCTTCGCCCGTGTGCGTTCAGCCGGCGCCGTGAATCCCGCGCTCGCGCCCGGCCCAGTAGGGCTCGCGCAGCACGCGGCGCACGGTCTTGCCGACTGGCGTCTTGGGCAGGGCCTCTGTGAAGTGCACCGCCTTGGGTACCTTGAAGTGCGCCAGGCGTTCCTTGGCAAAGGCGATCAGTTCGCCCTCGGTCGCGTCCATGCCGGGGCGCAGCACGACCGCCGCGTGCACTGCCTCGCCCCATTTCTCGTCCGGCACGGCGAAGACCCCGCATTCGGCGACCGCCGCGTGGGCGACCAGCACGTTCTCGACCTCGGCCGGGTAGACGTTGTAGCCGCCGCTGATGATCATGTCTTCCTTGCGATCGGCCAGATAGACGTAGCCGTCCGCTTCCATGCGCCCGAGGTCGCCGGTCAGCAGCCATCCGCCTTGCAGACGCTTGGCATCGAGCTCGGCGTTCTTCCAGAAACCCGGCGTCACCCACGGCGCGCAGATGCAGATCTCGCCGACCTCGCCGGGGGCGCAGCGCCGGCCGTCCTCGGCGCGGATCATCACCTGCGCGCTGCCGAATTCGCGCCCCACCGAGGTCAGCCGCGTCGGGTCCTCGGCGAGAGCCTGTGCATGCTCGGCCGGGCCCATGTAGGTGCAAAGCCCATAGGCCTCAGTCTGGCCGAAGCCGGTGTTGAGCACCGCGCCGAAGCGTCTCATCGCGCGCTCGACCAGGGTCGGCGCGGCGGGCGCGGCGGCGTAGACGATGTTGCGCAGGCTCGTCAGGTCGGCGCCCTCGCAGGCCGGGTCGTCGAGCAGGACGCGCAGGAAAGTCGGCACGCCGAGCATGAAGTTCACGCGATGGCGCGCGATCGCCTCGAGCACGGTCGCGGGCGCCGCGTCGCGCAGGATCACGAGCGCGGCGCCGCCGATCCAGGCGCTGTCCATCGCCCGGGCGCAGAAGTGGCTCAGCGGCAACTGACCGAGCACGCGGTCCTCGGGGCGGTGGCCGAAGGTCGTGGCCCAGAAGTTCATGGCCGCCGAGACCGACGCGAAGCTGTGCGTCACGCCCTTGGGCTTGCCCGTCGTGCCCGAGGTGTAGAGGATCTGCGCCAGCGTCTGCGGCGGGCGGTCGAACTCGGGAATCGGCCCCGGCGCCTGGCCGTCGGCCAGCAGGTTCGCGTCGCCGGCGAAGGCGCCCAGCCCCAGCGCCGCCTGCACGCCTGGGGCCACGGCGTTCGCACGCTCGAAATGCTCGGGCGTGAGTGCGATCACGAAGCGCGCGTCGCTGTCGGCGGCGATGTAGCGATGCTCGGCCTGGGTGAGCACGCCCAGCGTCGGGCACAGCACGCCGCCCGCGCGCGCGATGGCGATGACGGCGACGACGAACTCGAGGCAGTTGAACTGGATCACGGCCACGCGCTCGCCAGCCTCGACCCCGCGCGCGATCAAGGCCGCGGCGGCGGCGCTGGCGCGCGCGTCGAGTTCGGCGAAGGTCAGTTGCCGATCGCCATCGATGACGGCGATCCGGTCCGGCCACAGCCTCGCGGCGCGGGCGGGATAGTGCGAGTAGGGGTGCATCATGGTGCGTTCCTGTGCTCCGGAATGTGGCGCTCTTCAGGCCCGTCGTAATGCGCGCCGAGTGCGTCGGGAATGATGCGCAGCGGCACGCCGTCGCGGATCTCCTCGGTGATGTGGGCCAGCAGCGCCATGCCGTAGCTGAGCGCGCCGAGCCCGCCAATGACGAGCGGGTCGAAGCCGAGGTCGGCCAGCAGCGCTGCCAGCGCACCGGCCAGGTTGATCGGTATCTTGCGCCCCTTCACCGCGGCCAGGTGGGTCTCGATGGCGTCGAGCAACAACCCGTGGTCGCGCCAGCCTCCCATTGCCTGCGCCAGGCGGCGCACGGTGACGGCGCGCGGCTCGGCCGCCTTGTGCAGCGGGTGGCCGAACCCCGGCACGCGGCCGCGGCGCTCGGCCCAGACCTGCATGATCCGCTCGCAGGCCTGATCGTGCGGCAGCTTCCAGCCCACGGCCTCGATCAGCATCTGCGCCGGCTCCTGCGGCGAGCCGGTGACCGAGCCCGAGGCGAGCATGCCGCTGGCCAGCGCCGGCACCGGCGAATCGGGAAACGCCGAGGCCGTGAAGCGCGCGGCGCCGACCGCGGCGCTGATGAACTGCTGGTCGACGCCACTGCGCAGCACGAGGTCGAACAGCGCCGTCTCGCGGGCCTGCGGCAACTCGCCCTTGAGCACCAGGAAAGCGGTCTCGGTGTAACTCAGGCGCTCGATGATCTCCTCGACCGGATAGCCGCGCACCAGGATGCGGCCCTGGCCGGCGCGGCTGATGCAGGTGCTCCAGTAGTCGCTCCAGTCGCCCGAGGCGACGAACTCGCCGATGTGATGGCGCCTTCTGTGCGGCGTCTGGGCTTGGCTCATGCGGGTTCTCCGGGGTTGGAAGGAGTCGTTGCTGCGGCGCTGCCAGCGGGCTCGAAGAGCGGCAGCACGCGCTCGCCGCGTGGCTCGAAGCGCACCCGCACCGGCATGCCGACGCGGACCGACTCGGGGGCACAACCGACGACGTTGGAAATCATGCGCGGCCCTTCGCGCAGCGCGATCAGCGCGATCACGTAGGGCGGCGGGAAGTCGCGGTGGTACTGCTGGCGATAAACGGTGAAGGTCGCCACCTCCCCCTGCCCGCAGAGCTCGCGCGTGGTCAGGTCGCTCGACCAGCAGCGCGGGCACAGCGGCCCCTTGGGCAGGAACAGGTGCCCGCAGGCGCTGCAGCTCGCCGCCTCCAGCCGTGGCGGCGCCGCGGCCGCTGTCGGGCGGGTGACGCTCATCCTCGGGCCCCCAGGACCAGCGTGGCGTGGCTGTTCATGGCCAGCCCGTGGCCGCTGACCAGCGCCACCTCGGCATCGGCTACCTGGCGTGCGCCGGCCGTGCCGCGCAGCTGGCGCACCGCCTCGGCGACGTGCAGCATGCCGCCGCCGTAGCCCTCGGCCATCAGCCCGCCGCTGGGGTTGACCGCGAGCGCCCCGCCCGGGCCGATGCGACCGCCCGCGACGAAGTCGCCGGCTTCGCCGGGGGCGCAGAAACCATAGGCTTCGAGCTGCATCAGGACGACGATCGTGAAGCAGTCATAGAGCAGCGCGACGTCGACGTCGGCGGCGCTCAATCCGGCGCGCCGCAACGCCGCCGGACCGCAGCGCGTCGCCGGCAGCGCATCGAAGTGCGCCGGGTTCGAGAACGTGCCCAGGCTGTGCGCCTGGCCCATGGCGAGGATGTGCACCGCGCGCGGCGGCAGGTCGGCGGCGCGCTCCGCAGTGCACACCACCACCGCCGCCGCGCCGTCGGAGACGAGGCAGCAATCGGCGCGCCGCAGCGGCTCGGCCAGCATCGGCGAGGCGAAGTAGCCCGCCATGTCCAGCGGCTCCCTGAGCTGCGCGTGCGGCGTGCGCAAGGCGTTGGCGCGCGCGGCGATAGCCACTTCGGCCAACGCCTCGGAGCGCGTGCCGTAGCGCGCCATGTGCCGCCTTGCCGCGAGCGCGTGCAGGCCCGCGGCGCCGAAGAAGCCAAACGCAGCCTCGTCGCCGCGGCCGTAGGCGAACGAACCCTTGGCCGACAGCGCGGTGTCGCCGTAGACGCACAGGCACACGCTGCACAGTCCGGCCTCGACCGCCATCGCGGCGTGCTGGATGCTGGCCAGGCTCGATGCGCCGCCCAGGATTTCGGTTCCGGCGTACGAGGGGTCCAGTCCCAGCGCGCGGCCCAGTCGCAGGTAATGCGGCTCGATGCCCTGCAGCACCCCCTGCGCGGGCCCGGGATCGGTGATCAGCCCGTCCACGTCACGGGGTTCGAGGCCGGCATCCTGCACGGCCAGGCGCGCGGCCTGCGCCTCCAGTTCCAGCGCGCTACGGCCCGGCAGGCGGCCAAAAGGCGTCTGCCCGATTCCGGCGATGACGACCCGGTCCGTCATGGCCGATCCTGCCCGCCCGCTGCCGCGCTCGCGACGCGCGCGGAGATGAGCGTGCCGGCCGGCGACGCCCGGCCGGCGCGCCGCTGCGCGCTCGTCTCGCGCCCGATAGCGGGTGCCCTGCGGCATGCGGTTTCGACGGTATACAACATGGCAACTTGATTATTGCAAAAAAACTGAGTGATAATCAAGTTGCCATTGGCGTGATGCCCCGACGGGCGACCAGGGAGACAGGCGTGAACAGAGCATGGAGCGAAGAACAGGCGTTGCTCAGGCGTTCGCTGCGCGACTACGTGCGCGACCGCATCACGCCCAGGGTCCTGGCCTGGGAAGCGGCTGGCGAAGTGCCGCGCAGCCTGTTCACCGATCTCGCGGATCTGGGCGTGCTGGGGCTGCGCCTGTCGCCGCAGTACGGCGGCGGCGGGCAGGATTTCTGGTTCACCGTCGTGCTGCTCGAGGAGTTGATGCGCTGCGGCTCGATCGGCGTGCCGGTGTCGGTGATGGCGCACGCCGAGTTCGCCACCCTGCTCATTGACCGCTACGGCTCACCGGCGTTGCGCGAGACCTACGTGCGCGGTGCCGCCCAGGGGCGGCTGATCGGCGCGCTGGGTGTCTCCGAGCCCGATGCCGGCAGCGACGTCGCCGCGTTGCGCACACGTGCTGTCCGCGACGGCGACGAGTACGTGATCAACGGCTCCAAGCTCTACATCAGCAACGGCACCATCGCCGACTACATCACGCTCGCGGTACGCACCGGGGGCGCGGGTGCGCGCGGGCTGTCGGTGATCGTCGTTCCCGCCCACGCCCGCGGGCTGCGGCGGCAGCGGCTGCGCAAGCTCGGCACCCACGCATCGGACACGGCAGAGCTGTTCTTCGAGGATTGCAGGGTCCCGGCGGCGAACCTGCTGGGCGCCGAGAACGAGGGCTTCGGCATGATCATGTCGGGCTTCGAGGGGGAACGGCTGGTGCTGTCGGTGATGGCCTGCAGCCACGCCCGGCTGATGTTCGAGCAGGCGCGCGACTGGGGGCACCAGCGCCATGCTTTCGGCCACCCGCTGCTGGCGTTCCAGGTCTGGCAGCACCGGCTCGCCGACGTGCTGACGCGCATCGAGGCTGCCGAGGCGCTGACGCTGCGCGGTATCGAGCTGTACCTGCAGGGGCGGGCGGCGCAGTCGGAGATTTCGATGGCCAAGCTCTTCGCCACCGAGACGGCACGCTTCGCCGCCTCCGAATGTGCGCAGTTGCACGGCGGGCTGGGCTACATGGAGGACTGCCTGATGGCGCGGCTGCACCGCGACGCGCTGGCGATGACGATCGGCGCCGGTTCGAGCGAGATCATGCGCGAGCTCATCGCGCGCACCAACAACCTGGTGGCGCAATGAGCCTCGGGAGCGAGACCCGCGACGGGATACTGATCCTGACCATCGACCGCCCGGCGGCGCGCAACGCGCTCGACGCAGCGACGCGGGTCGCACTGTTCGACGCGTGGCGGCGCTTTCGCGACGACGATACGCTGCGCGTGGCGGTGCTCACCGGCGCCGGCGAGGCCGCGTTCTGCGCCGGCGCCGACCTGAAGGAGATCGGCGCCTACTACCGCTCGATGACACCCGTGCAGCGCTGCGAACACGGCGAGCGCGAACCGGGGCTGGGCGCCATCACGCGCAACTTCGATGTCCGCAAGCCGACCATCGCAGCGATCAACGGCGCCTGCCTGGCAGGCGGCATGGAGCTGGCGCTGGCCTGCGACGTCCGCGTCGCCGCTGAGCACGCACGCTTCGGCCTGCCCGAGGTCTGTCGCGGCATCCTGCCCGCCGCCGGCGGCACGCAGCGGCTGCCGCGCGCGCTGCCGCTGGGCGTGGCACTGGAGATGATCCTCACCGGCGCGCCCATCGACGCCGCGGCGGCGCTGCGCTGGGGGCTCGTGAGCCGGGTCGTTCCCGCCGCCGCGCTGCTGGACTGCGCGCTCGAGATCGCCGCCCGGATCGCCGCCAACGGGCCGCTGGCCGTGCGTGCCGCGCGCGACGCGGTCTACCAGGGGCTGGAGCTGCCGCTGGAGGCCGCGCTGCGCCTGGAGCAGTTCCACGCCGAGCCGCTGCGCACGAGCGAGGACGCCGCCGAGGGCGTGCGCGCCTTCGTCGAGAAGCGCCCGGCCAGGTTCAGCGGCCGCTGACCATGGGCCACGCGCGCACTCCTGGACCCGACGCCCACGCCAGGCGTGGCGGCGGCGCAGCGCCTTGACGATCGCCAGCCACACGACCCATCAACCCCAGACTGAAACAGGAGCAGATGCCATGGCACGTGAAAAGATCGCGATCGACGCTTGGGCGACCTACATCTCACCCGAGGGGGCGAAGAAGTGGCCGCCCGAGTTCCTACACATCTTCCGCAAGTACAAATGCCCGTCGACGATGTTCGAGGGTGCGCCGCTGGATGCGATGCTGGCCGAGATGGACGCCGCCGGGGTCGACCGGATCGTGCTCTCGGCCTTCTTCTACGGCGGCCAGTGGGTGTTGAGCAACGAGGAGGTGGCCGAACTGGTGCGCAGGCACCCCGACCGCTTCATTGGCGCTGGCACCGTCAACATCATGCAAAAACCCATGCAGGTGGTGCGCGAGGTCGAGTACCTGGTCAAGGAGCTGGGGCTGCGCTGCCTGCGCCTGGAGCCCTACATGTACGGCGACGGCATGACCGGGCTGCCACCCAACGACAAGCACTACTGGCCGGTGTACATGAAGTGCAGCGAGCTCGGTGTCGCGGTGGCCATCCAGGTCGGCCACACCGGCCCCTTGCTGCCCTCCGAGTGCGGCCGGCCGATCTATCTCGACGAGGTGGCGCTGTCGTTCCCCGACCTGGCGATCCTCGGCTGCCACGTCGGACAGCCCTGGCACGAGGAGATGATGGTGCTGGCGTGGAAGCACCCGAACGTCTATCTCGAGACCTCGGCGCGCGGGCCGCGGCAGTGGCCGCAGACGCTGGTCGACTTCACCAAGGGCTGGGGACAAGACAAGGTGATCTGGGCCACCGACTATCCGCTGCTGGCCTTCGACCGCACGCTGACCGAACTCGAAGCACTGGGGCTGTCCGGTGCGGTGTATCGCAAGGTCGTGCGCGACAACCTGCTGCGCGCGCTGAGGCTCGACCTGTGAGCGACACGCAGGCACTGCTCGACTCGATCGCCTACGTCGCCTGGCACCGGCAGGTGCTGCGAGTCCAGGAGCTGGGGAGGGCGGTCGTGATCCAGCCCGACCGTGCCGATCTGCGCAACTACTTCGGCACGGTCCACGCCGGGGCGATCTACACCCTGGCCGAGACCGCCGCTGGCGTCGTCGCCGACGGCGTCGCGCGCCCGCTGGACGGCTTCATCCTGCTCGGTGCGGCCGAGCTGCGCTACACCCGCCGCGCCGCGGGGACGCTCGAGGCCGAGGCGCGGCTCGATCCGGGCACTGACAGCGCGACACTGGCGCGCGACTTCACCGCCGCGGGCCGCGGCGCGCTGGCGGTCGCCGTGGCGATCCGCGATTCGGGTGGCGAGACCGTCTTCGAAGGAACCTTCCACTACGCCATGCGCAGGAGGCGCCAATGACCGATGCTCTGCTTAGCGCCCGCCGCGGCGGCGTGCTGCAACTCACGCTCAATCGCCCCGACAAGCTCAACGCTATCGACCTGCCGCTGCTGGACGCGCTGACCGTTGCGCTCGAGGCAGCCGGGCGCGACCCCGAGGTGCGTGCCATCGTGCTCGCGGGTGCCGGCCGGGCGTTCTGCGCCGGCGCCGACATCGGCCAGATGATCGAGCGCACCCCCGACGACTGGGAACGCACCGTGGATCACTACTTGGACCCGATCCGCGTCATCGCGCGCATCGGCAAACCGGTGATTGCCCGGCTGCACGGCAACGTCTTCGGGGGCGGCCTCGGGCTGGCGATCGCTTGCGACTTTCGGGTCGCCGCCGCCGACGCGCGCTTGTGCACCCCGTTCGTCAAGCTGGCACTGGCCGGCTGCGACATGTCGGCGGGGTACTACCTGCCGCGGCTGGTGGGTCTTGGGCGCGCGACCGACATGATGATGACGGCGCGCGTTGTCGAGGCGCCCGAGGCGCTGGCGATCGGCCTCGTGAGTCAGCTCGCCCCGGCCGACGGGCTGGATGCCGCGGTCGATGCGCTCGCCGACAAGCTGGCCGCCTTCGCACCGCGCACCACGGCCTTCACCAAGGCTGCGATTCGACGCTCGCTCGAGCGCGACATGGAAGGCGAATTCGACTACGAGATCTTCGCCCAGGTCCAGTGCCTGCAGAGCGCCGACCACCGCGAGGGCGTCGCCGCCTTCCGCGAACGCCGCGCACCGGTGTTCCGCGGCATCTGAGGGCCCGCGGCTGAAGCGGACCGTGTCGACCATGAAGCGCCTGCCGCCAACGCGCGATGCGGTCTGCGACACGCTGGGGATCGACTTTGCCTACACGCGCGACGGCGCCTGCATGTCCACGCTCAATGCGGGACCGCAGGTGTGCAACATCTTCGGCGTCGTCCACGGCGCGGTGCTGTTCGCGATGGCCGACACCGCGATGGGCTTCGCGCTGCTCGATGCGCTCGGCGGGCGCCCGCGCCTGGGCAGCATCAGCGTCACCGCCAACTATCTGCGCCCGGCCGCGCCGGGCAGCGTCGAAGCACGCGCCCGCGTCGTGCGCTTGGGGCGTTCGATCGCCTTTCTGGCGTGCGACATCCGCGACGGCGAGGGCGCAGACTGCGCCCAGTTCTCGGGCATCTTCCATATCCGCACCAACCATGAGGAGCGCCAGCCATGATCGACATCGGTCTGAGCGACGAGGAGGTCCAGTTCCGCGACAGCGTGCGCGCCTTCGTCGACAGGAACGTCGTGCCCAACGCCACGCGCTGGGACATCGGGGAACGCTATCCGCACGAGCTGTTTGCGCAGGCCGGCGCGCTCGGCTGGCTCGGCGTGGGCTTTCCCGAAGAGGTGGGCGGCAGTGGTGGCGGGTCGGTGATGAGCGCGATCCTGAATGCGGAGCTCACGCGCGGCTCGGCGGCCATCTCGCTCGGGCTCTACGTGCACAGCATGCTGGCCACGGCGGCGATCTTTCACCTCGGCACCGTCGAACAGAAGGCGCGCTACATGCCGTCGGCGCTGGCCGGGCGCAAGGTCGGCTGCTGGGGTTATGCCGAACCGGGGGCCGGGGCCGACATCTCGCGCGTGCAGACCCGTGCCCGGCGCGAGGGTTCCGACTACGTGCTCAGCGGCGCAAAGATCTACATCACCAATGCGACCTTCGCCGACTTCATGGTGATCGTCGCAGTGACCGAACCCGGACAAGGCCTGAAGGGCATGTCGCTGTTCATCGTCGAACGCGGCATGCATGGCGTCGCCGTCGGGGCGCCGCTTCGCAAACTCGGCATGGGCGCCTCGGAGATGGCAGAAATCACCTTCGCCGACACCCGTGTGCCGCAGGAGAACCGGCTGGGGCCGGAACACACCGGCTTCATCGCCGCATTGAAGGTGCTGTCGCTGGGCCGCATTGCCTCGGCTGCCACGGCGGTCGGGCTGGGCTGGGCGGCGGTGGAGGAGGCGCTGCGCTACACTGCCGCACGCGTACAGGGCGACAAGCCCATCACCAGTCATCAGTTCGTGCGCTTCACGTTGGCCGACATGGCCGCCCGCATCGAAGCTGCGTGGCGGCTGACGTTGCATGCCGCGCGGCTGGTCGATGCCGGTGGCGAGTTCGACTGTGCCGCAGCGATGGCAAAACTCTTCGCGACCGAGACCTGCACCCATGTATGCGAACGCGCGCTGCACCTGTGCGGCGCCCAGGGCTACATGCGCGAGAGCGCGGCGCAGCGCTTCTATCGCGACTGCAAGGTGCTCGAACTCGGCGAGGGTACGAGCGAGATCCAGCGCGAGACCATATTCAAACACATTGGAAGGTAATCATGGCTGTTGCTGACCGACGCAAGCGCGAGCGCGCAGCACGCCGCGAGGCGATCCTGAAGGCCGCCTGCGGCGTGCTGATCAGCCGCGGCGTTCGCGGTACCACTACCAAGGAGATCGCCGAGCACTGCGAGCTTTCCGAGGCGACGCTGTTCTTCTACTTCCAGAGCAAGGACGAGATCCTGCTGTCGCTGATCTTCGAGAGCATCGAGTTCTGGGCCAAGGGGCTCGACGCCATCGCGGCCAGGCAACTGCCGTCGCTCCAACTTCTTGACGCAATTTGGCAGTTCCACGAGGCGGTCTACCTCGAACATCCTGAGTACTTCGTCCTCTCCGCCTTCCTCGCCCAGCCCCAGGTGCTGGAGAACGTCTCGCCCGAGGTCAAGGAGGAGATCGCGCGCTCCTCGGGCGACAACTTCCGCCGGCTGGCACGGCTGCTCGAGCAAACGGACGACGCGGCGCCGGGCTCGGTGCTCGCCGACCTGATCTGGTCGCTGTTCCTGGGCCTGACGATCAGCGAGGCATCGCGTGCCAACCTCGGCCATGGCAAGCCCGGCCAGGGGCGCAAGGTCCGAACGCGCGCGTTCAACGTGGTCAAGCGCGGCCTCGGCCGAGCACCGGCGAGCCCCACCTCCGGTGGCGACGAGGCCGTTGCCGAACCGGTCGCCGGGGCCGAAGATGGGCGGCCTTAGAGCGTCACGCGCTGGCGCGCACACAACGCCCGACGCGCAGTCGGCGCCGGCTGCCGCGCCCGGGCCTGCGGCGGCGCAACGACGGCCTTGTCAGGGCCCGACAGCATGAACAACGCGCGAGGAACAAGACGATGATCGCAACGACGATGCTCGCCGCAAGGCTGTACCAGGCGGGTTCCCCGCTGCGGATCGAGACGGTGCCGGTACCTGAACCAGGTTCGGGCCAACTGCTGGTCGAGGTCGCAGCCTGCGGCCTGTGCGGCACCGACATTCACGTCGCGGTGGAAGGTGACATCGCCGTCGCGCGCACCCCGATCACGCTCGGGCACGAGGCGGCGGGAACGGTCGCGGCGCTGGGCGAAGGCGCGACCGGATTTGTCATTGGTCAGCGCGTGGCGCTGTTTCCGTCGCCGATCTGCGGCCAGTGCCGGTTCTGCCGCAGCGGGCGGGAATCTCTGTGCGAGGCGACCCAGGCCTACGGCATGTCCGCCGACGGAGCGCTGGCGCGCTATATCGTCGCACCGGCGTTCGGCGCCATCGCGATCCCGGACTCGGTCGACTTCGCGACCGCAGCGATCATCACCGACGGCGTCTCGACGCCGCTGCACGCGCTGCGCTCGCGCGGCGCGCTGCGTGCCGGCGAAGCGGTGGCGGTGGTGGGCTGCGGCGGCCTGGGCGCGCACGCGATCCTGCTGGCGCGAATGATGGGGGCGGGCTTCGTGGCCGCGATCGACACCCAGGCCGAGGCCCGCGCCCGTGCTGCCGAGTTTGGTGCCGATCTGGTGATCGACCCGGCCGAGCACCCCAACCCGGGCCGCGCGATCCGTGCCCGGCTCGGCCGCGGTGTGGACCTGGCGCTCGAGTTCGTTGGCCGGCCGGAGACGGTCAACGCGACGCTGCGGTGCCTGGACACCGGCGGCCGCGCGGTGCTCGTTGGCGTGGGTCCGGGGCGTCCGAGCCTGCCGCCGCTCCTGAGCTTTGTCGCCCGCGAGCAGTCGGTGATCGGCTCCTTCGGCATGGACAAGCGTGACATCGCGGACCTGTTCGACCTCGTGGCTCGCGGGCGACTCGACCTGTCGCGCTCGATCTCGCAGACCTATGCGCTGGCCGACGTCAACGAAGCCCTTGCTCGCCTGGCGCGCAAGGACACCGCATTGGTGCGGCTCGTGATCGAACCCGGGCGCTGAGCGCGCCCTCGCCGCGCGCAGTCGTGGGGCCGCACCGATCGAACGGGTTCATGCGTCGCGCACCTGATTTAGAGGCCGTCGGCGTCCTGCTCGACGCCTGCTGGATCGGTACCCGGGCCAGCCACGACCCGCAATCGCGGGTCGGCACCTGGTCGAGACCAACAGACCCTTCTTCGAGGGGCACACGCGCGGGCGGCGCCGGGGGCAACGCCGTCGCCTTCGTCGCCGACATGGCCGCGTCCTTCAAGCCGATCACACAGTCACGCCGACGTGCAAGGGCAAGGGCGTTATGCGGTGGGCCATCGAGCCGGATTGACGCAACCCCACGCGCTGGCGAAAAAAGGCGGGACCCTGGATCGCAGGGGAGGCAGCGATGAACGACAACGAACGGAAGGTGCGCGACTTCATCGCCGCCTGGTCGCGGCTCGACGCCGCCGAACTGGCGTCGTACTTCGCCGACGACGGCTGCTACTGGAACATGCCCGCGCAACCGGTGCGCGGGCGCCAGAACATCGAACGCATGATCCGCGGCTTCATCGCGACCTGGACCGAGACGCTTTGGGACATCCGCACGCTTCTGGCCAGCGGCGACCGGGTGGTGGCGGAGCGGCTGGACAGGACGAAGACGAAGCAGGGTGACGTCGATCTGCCCTGCGTCGGCATCTTCGAGATGCGCGACGGCATGATCGTGCAGGGGCGCGACTACTTCGATCTTTCGACCTACCGCCAAGCGCTGACGCCGCCACCACGGCCCGCCGCCTGAGCGCGGTCCGACCAAGGAGACTTTGCACCATGAAGACCAACATCGGCCTCTTTCTGGCCAAGCGCGCGCGCCTCGAGCCGGACAGGATCGGCATCGTCTTCGAGGGCCGCGAGCTGCGCTTTCGCGCTTTGAACGAGCGCGCTAACCGCGCCGCCCACGCACTGGCCGGCCTGCACGTGCGGTACGGCGACCGCGTCGGGCTGTTGATGTCGAACTCGCCCGAGTTCGTCGAGTGCTTTTTCGGCCTGGCCAAGATCGGTGCCATCGTGGTGCCGATCAACTGGCGCCTGGCGGCGCCAGAAATTGTCGTCATCGCCCGCGATGCCGGCATCCAAACGCTCGTCTACGGGCCTGAGCAGGCCGCGTTGGTGGCTGCCCTGCGCACCGATCTGGTCGGTGTGAACTACGTTGCTGCCGGCCCCGAGCCCGCACCCGGCGATCACGGCTACGAGGCGCTGCTCGCCGCGAGTAGCGCCGATGAGCCCGTGTCGCAGGGGGCAGCCGGCGACCCCGTCGTCATCATGTTCACTGCCGGCACGACCGGGCAGCCCAAGGGCGCGGTACTGACGCACGACAACCTGTTCTACGACTCGTGCACCGTCACGTTCAGCCTCGACTGGCGCAGCGGCGACCGTGTGCTGGTGGCGCTGCCGCTGTTTCACATCGGCGCGCTGATCTACGTCGTGATCGGTGTCCATGTCGGTGCGACGACGGTGCTGATGAAGGCCTTCGATCCAGCCGGCTTCCTGCAGGCCGTGCAGGAGCAGAGGATCAATTCGTTCCTTGCCGTGCCGGCGATGCTCAACTTCATGCTGCAGGTGCCGACCTTCCGCCAGGCCGACCTATCTTCGGTGCGCTGGGCCCTGTGCGGCACGGCGCCGGTGCCGGTGCCGTTGATCGAGGCCTGGGCCGAGCGCGGTATCGCGATCCAGCAGGTCTACGGGCTGACCGAATGCACCGGCGGCGCGGCGGTGCTCGGCGCCGAACGAGCGCTGGAGAAGGCCGGCTCGACCGGTTTGCCGATGTTTCATACCAACATCCGCGTCGTTGACGAACAGGGGCGCGATGTGGGCGCAGGCGAGGTCGGCGAGATCGTCATCCGCGGCCCGCACGTGATGCGCGAGTACTGGAACAACCCTCCGGCCACTGAAGCCACCATCAAGGATGGCTGGCTGCAGACGGGAGATGTCGGCCGCTTCGACGACGAGGGCTACCTCTTCGTCGTCGAGCGCAAGAAGGACATGATCATCTCCGGCGGCGAGAACATCTATCCGGCCGAAGTCGAGAACGTGCTGGCGGGGATGCCGCAGATCGCCGAGGTCGCCGTCATTGGCGTGCCCGACCCCGATTGGGGCGAAGCGGTCTGCGCGGTCGCGAGGCTCAAGCCCGGCGAGTCGCTCACACTCGCCGAGGTGCTGGCCTTCTGCAGCGGCAAGCTCGGTCGCTTCAAGCAGCCGAAGAAGCTGGTTCTCGCCGACCAGCCGCTGCCGCGTAGCCCGACCGGCAAGCTGCTTAAGCGCCTGCTGCGCGCGCAATGACCTGATTTGCCCGGGCGCGAGACGGAAGGTTCGACGGTGGTTTGGAGGTTCAAACCTGGGGAGGAAAAGCGTGCATGCGTGGTGGGTGTGGCTGGCCCAGCTCGCCCCGACGGTGGGTGGCGGAATCCAGAAGAGGCGCCCTTGCGTAGTGATCTCGCCCGACGACATGAACGCGCACTTGCGCACCGTCATCGTGGCGTCGATGACCACCGGCTCGCGACCCACGCGCTTTCGCGTTGCGCTCACCTTCCAGGGCAAGCAGGGTCTGATCGTGCTCGACCACATCCGAACGCTCGACCGTGGGCGGTTGGTCAAGCGATTGGGAGCCCCGCGCCCGGCCACGCTGGCCGCGACGCTGCAGACCTTGCAGGCCATGTTCGCGCCATAACCCGATGGTGATGATCCAAGCTGAGGCGTGCACCGAGCGAGCCGACTGATCACTGAGAACTGTGGGTAGCAGCGACTCCAAGTACCCGGGTCTGGGCGCCTGGCTGTCGGCCTTGATCCCGGTCCACGGGCACCATTCACGGGTGCAAGCCGACGATGGGCAAGAGGCTTGTGCCCTTGCCTGTCCGAGCCGAAGCGCCCCTCGGCGCAGGAGTCCTTCGCGCAGCGCTTGCAGCCGCCGTGGATGCTGTGTAGAGTCATGTGTAAGGAGTCACACATGGCGACCAACCTCTCACTGGACCCGGACCTGCTCGACCGCGCCGTCGAGGTGAGCGGCGAGCGCACCAAGAAAGCGGCTGTCACACGGGCGCTGGAAGAGTTCATTGCGCGCCGGGCCCAGAGGCGCCTGGTCGATCTGATGGGCAAGCTCGAATGGGACAAGTCGTTCGACTACAAGGCTGAGCGGTCTCGGAGATGACGCTGCTCGTCGACACCAGTGTCTGGTCGCTTGCCTTTCGTCGCGACCAGAGGTCGACGGTGCCGCAGCTCAGCGCCTTGCGCAACGCCCTGGAGGGCGATGAGCTGGTCGTGACGACCGGACTCGTGCTGCAGGAATTGCTGCAGGGATTTGCCGGCCCTCGCGCGCGCAAGGACCTGATCGAGCGGTTTGCCGCCTTGCCGCTCATCAGTCCCGACCGTCGGGATCACATCGATGCTGCGGACCTGCGCAATACCTGTCGTCGCGCCGGCATTCGGCTTGGCACGATCGACGCTCTGCTCGCGCAACTGTGCATCAGGCACGACCTGATCCTCCTCACGACCGACAACGACTTCGTGCATGCGGCGTCGCACTGCCCGCTGCGAGTCTGGAAGTAGCCTCAAACGAGGTGGCCGGCCGGATACTTGCCGGTCGCCATGGGCAGTGCCGGCTCAGGTTTGTTCCACACCAATGACCACCGGGTCGCGGCCCGCGCGCTTTCGCATCGCCCTCACCTTCCAGGGCAGGCAGGGCCTGATCTTGCTGGACCGGACAAGAGCGCTCGACCGTGTGCGCCTGGTCAAGCGGCTGGGTGCCCTGCGCCGGCCCACGCTGGCCGCGACGCTGCAGACCTTGCAGGCCGTGTTCACCATGACGCCGCATGACCGTGCAGGTGGGTTGGACGGGCGGCACGTGGCCTGTCCGCTTCAGCCGGCCACTCGTCATCGGCATACTCAAAGGTCAGTTGAGGCGCTGCCTGACTGAATCTCGAAGGGCCCACTGCAGGCGGCAATTCCTCCACGTCGGGCAGCCGGCCCTGGTGATCGTCGACGGCGCGGGCGGCTTACCTGGTGCCTGGGCCGGCCTTCGCGTCGAGTGAATTCGCAAGCTTGTCCAGCAGTTCCAGGAACACCGAGGCCTGCTTCTTGTCGAACACCGACAGCAACTCCTGGCTCGACTGCGAGTTGCGCTTTTCCGCCTTCGCCAGCAGCAGCGACGTCATCCGCCTCGGTGCCGATCAATTGCGCCCGGTGCCCGAGTTCAACTCGGCGCTCGCCGGCGAGCACCTGCTGGCCATCGGCGCGATCGACCGGCGCATGCTGATCCTGATCGACATCGAAAAGCTCGCGACGAGCCCGGAGATGGGGCTGGTCGAGTCGGCCCCGCATTGACCCGGTCTGCAGCCCGACACCGCGATTGCGTCGGTGTCTCCCAGCGCCCTTGAACCAACAAGCCCAAGAGGTGACCCCATGCGCAACAACCAGCCCGTGACCCAGACCGAGTACGACTACCCGGACGACGCGACGCTGATGTCGGTCACCGACACGCAGAGCCACATCACTTACGCCAACGCCGCGTTCGTGGCGGTCAGCGGCTTCACGCGGGACGAGATCCTGGGCCAGCCGCACAACATGGTGCGCCACCCGGACATGCCCAGCGAGGCCTTTGCCGACATGTGGAAGACCCTGCAGGGCGGCGAATCCTGGTCGGCGCTGGTGAAGAACCGGCGCAAGACCGGCGATCACTACTGGGTGCGCGCCAATGCGGCCCCGGTGCGTCGCAACGGCCAGCTGGTCGGCTACCTGTCGGTGCGCACCAAGCCCACGCGCGCCGAAATCGACGGCGCCCAAGCGCTGTACCGAGACCTGCGCGAAGGCAGGGCGGGCGGGCGGGCGCTGCACAAGGGCCTGCTCGTGCGCACCGGGCTGCTGGGATGGTCTTCGCTGCTGCAGACCCTGTCCGTCCGCTGGCGCATTCGATACAGCTCTCTCGCCAGCATCGCCCTCGTCGTCGGCACCTGCGCGGCGGCGGGGCTGGGCGCCGGCGCGCTGGGCATCGTCGCCGCTGCCGCCACGCTGGCGGCGCTGATCGGGAACTGGTGGCTGGAGTCGCAGATCGCGTCACCGCTGGCGACCGTCGTTCGGGTCGCGATGAATGCCGCCGCAGGAAGCCCGGAACGCAACGTGACCCTGAACCGGGTCGACGAAATCGGCATGCTGCTGCGCGCGGTGAACCAGACCGCGCTCAACCTGCGCTCGCTGGTCGACGACGTGAGCGAGCAGACCGAGGGGGTGCACCTGGCCAGCAGCGAAATCGCGATGGGCAACAACGACCTCAGCGCACGCACCGAGCAGACCGCCAGCAGCCTGGAAGAGACGGCGGCGTCGATGGAGGAGCTCAACGCCACCGTCAAGCAGAACGCCGACAACGCCAAGCAGGCGAATCAGCTCGCCATCGGCGCCAGCAGCGTCGCCATCAAGGGGGGTGAAGTGGTGGGCCGGGTCGTCGACACGATGAAGGGCATCAACGAAAGCTCGAAGAAGATCGCCCACATCATCAGCGTCATCGACGGCATCGCCTTCCAGACCAACATCCTGGCCTTGAACGCGGCGGTCGAAGCGGCGCGCGCCGGTGAACAGGGCCGCGGCTTCGCGGTCGTGGCTTCCGAAGTGCGCAGCCTCGCGGCACGCTCGGCCGAAGCCGCCAAGGAGATCAAGACCCTGATCAACGCCAGCGTCGAACGCGTCGAGCAAGGCACGACGATGGTCGGTCAGGCCGGCGTCACGATGACCGAGGTGGTGAGCTCGATCAAGCGCCTGACCGACATCATGGGCGAGATCAGTGCGGCTTCCACCGAACAGAGTGCCGGCGTGGCGCAGGTCGGCCAGGCGGTGAGCCAGATGGACCAGGCCACGCAGCAGAACGCGGCGCTGGTGGAAGAGAGCGCCGCGGCCGCCGAGAGTCTGAAGGTGCAGGCGCAGCAACTGGTGGCGGCGGTGGCGGTGTTCAGCGCGTCGAAGCGCCAATCTCACCGCGCCGGGGCACCCGGGCGGGCGGCGCCGACGGCTGCCTTGCCAGGCGGCGAACGCCGCGGACCGGCGAGAGCCGCGAGTGTGGTACGCCCCGCCTTTGCGCGCGCGACGGCGCCAGCCGACAGCAGCGCCGCGCCGGCAACCCTGGTCAGGACCGGCACGGACGATGGCTGGAGCTCTTTCTGAGCGCGCCACGGCCGCGCCGGGCCCGAACCGTGCAAGTGGACCTTGCTCGACCCTCAATTCCGCTCAAGTTCGGCGCACGGAAGCCGTAAATTCCACCCAGCCATCGTTCGATATCTGATGTTCAACGCAAGACGGCAATGCCGGATTGCAGCGACCGAACCCGCCCCGCGGTGACGAATGGCGAAACGGGTCCGAGCGCGGTCACCCTTCACCAGCCCACAGAGAAAGAGTCCATGAACAACTTCAACATTTCCACGCGCCTGATGCTGCTCACTGGCACCCTGTGCGCGCTGCTCGTGGCCATCGGCAGCCTGGGGCTGCTTGGCATCGGCCAATCCAACGATGCGCTCAAGACCGTGTACGAAGACCGCACCGTTCCGCTGGCGGACATGGGGCTCATGGCTGACATGGTCAACCGTGTTCGCACCAACGCCGTGGTTGCCGCCAATGCAACGGAGCCGGGTGTGGCGCAACGGGCAAATGCAGACACGCTCCTGCTCGATGCGGAGATCGACAAGGTATGGGCAAAGTACACGGGCACCGTCCTCACCCCGGAGGAAAAGCAGCTGGCCGATGCGTTCGGTCTCCAGTGGAAGACGTATCAGACATCGCGCGGCGTCACGCTGAAGCTGGCGATGGATGGGGATCTTGCCGCCGCGAGAGAGAATGCCGCCAAGGATGCCGGGCCGAAATTTGCCGCCTCGCGTGAAACCCTGTTCAAGCTGATCGAGTTGCAGGGCACGGTCGCCAAGCAGGAATACGACGCGGCAGTGGCCCGTTTCAGCACCATTCGCATGGTTTCGACTTCCTCGATCCTGTGCGGGCTGCTGCTGGCCGGCCTGCTTGGCCGGCAGATCGCCCGGTCCATCACGGTGCCGATGAACCGGGCGCGGGAAGCCGCCGCGCGCGTGGCCGAAGGCGACCTGACGGTGGACCTCAGTGGTCAAGGCAAGGACGAGACGGCTCAGCTGCTGGCCGCGCTGTCCAACATGAAGGACAGCCTGACGCGCATCGTCGGCGACGTGCGCCAGAACGCCGACGGCGTGGCCACCGCCAGCGCGCAGATCGCGCAAGGCAACCAGGACCTGAGCCAGCGCACCGAAGAGCAGGCCAGCGCGCTGGAAGAAACCGCGGCCTCGATGGAGCAGCTCGGCGCCACCGTCAAGCAGAACGCCGACAACGCCCGCCAGGCCAACCAGCTGGCGCAAGGCGCCTCGACGGTGGCCATCAGGGGCGGCGAGATCGTGGGCCAGGTGGTCACGACCATGAAGGGCATCAACGACTCGAGCAAGAAGATTGCCGACATCATCAGCGTCATCGACGGCATCGCCTTCCAGACCAACATCCTGGCGCTCAACGCCGCGGTGGAAGCCGCGCGCGCCGGCGAGCAGGGCCGCGGCTTCGCGGTCGTGGCCAGCGAGGTGCGCAGCCTGGCCGGGCGCAGCGCCGACGCGGCCAAGGAGATCAAGAGCCTGATCACGGCCAGCGTCGAGCGTGTGGAGCAAGGCTCGGCGCTGGTCGACCAGGCCGGTGCCACGATGACCGAAGTCGTGAGCTCGATCAAGCGCGTGACCGACATCATGGGCGAGATCAGCGCGGCCAGCACCGAGCAGAGCTCCGGTGTGGCGCAGATCGGCGAAGCGGTGGGGCAGATGGACCAGGTCACGCAGCAGAACGCCGCGCTCGTGGAAGAGAGCGCCGCCGCGGCCGAGAGCCTGAAGGCGCAGGCCGAACAGCTGGTGCAGGCGGTGGCGGTGTTCCGCCTGTCGCACGGCGAGTCCCACCGCAGCGCCGCGCCGGCCGCCGCCGTCGCCCGGCCCCCCGCCGGCACGTTCAGCGGCGCCGAGCGCCGGGGGCCGAACCGGGCGAAGAACGTGGCCAGGCTGCAGGGCAAGTCGGCGCCGGAACGTGCGCCGGCCGTGCCGTCGCCCGAGCCCGTGGCCGCCGGCGGCGAGCCCGCGCGCACCGGCACCGACGGCTGGCAGTCATTCTGAGTTGAGCGCTCGACGGCCCCGCCGCCTGGCGGGGCTGTCGAAGCCGCGGCTCGCTCGAGCTCGCGCACCCTGCCGATGGCCGTTGCGGATGGGTGGCGAAGTCATTGCGCATGGCGCCGGAGTGTCTTGTGAAGGTTTGCCACGACATGCCTCGTCCTGCCCGGTCCAGGGTCCGCCTGAAGGCGGTGCTCATCGTGCTGGCCGCAGCGGCGGTGTTCACCGCCGCGATGCTGGTGCAGCTCGGGCTGGGACCGCCCGGCCACGCCGGGACCCGGTGGCTGGAGGCGGCCGTCCGATCCAGCATCGTGACCCTGCTGCTGGTGTCGGTGGCTCACCTGTTGCTGGCGCGCCGGCGGCGGCGGCTGGAACGCCGCAGCGCCGGGCCGCATTCGCAACTGCCGTCCTTGGACGAAGGCGCGTCGGCGCATTGGCAGGTTCGCACCGCCATGTACGCCCTCTTGCTCGTCGCCGGCGGGCATGCGGTGTTCCAGGCCTGGCAGGTCGAGGCCTGGCGTGCCTTGCGCGCGGCCGATGCCGAAGTCGCCGACCTTGCCGGGGCCCAGCGCATGCTCAGTCAACGCATCGCCAGGTTGTCGGCAGCGATCGGTGCCGAGGGTGCGGACCGTGCGCGCAGCCAGGAGTACGGGAACGAACTTCGCATGGCGCTCGACCGGGCGGCGTCCGGGGCGGCGCGGCTGCAGGCGAGCATGCGCGATGACGGCATCCCGGCGGCGGACCACACGCTGCCCCTGCGCGCAACGATCGCCGCCTGGGAGGCGACCAGGCTCGGCCTCTGGCACAGCGCCCAGTCTCTGCTGGAATCGATCGAGAGTGGCGCCAGCGCCGATGTCGCTGCCCTGGTGGCGCAGGTGGAAGCGCAGGCCGACCCGGCGCTGGCGGCGGCGGAGCGCCTGGTCGGCGAAATCGGGAACTCGGCGCGCGGCCGCGACCAAGGCGCCGCCGGCACGGCCTACATGTGGTCGGCGTTCACCGTTCTGCTCCTGCTCGGCATGGCGGTGGCGGTGGCCGAGCCGACGGCCCGCTCGGTCAAGCTGCAGCACCGCAGGCTGGTGGCGCAGGCCCGCGAACTGCGGCAACTGGCCCTGGTGGCGGAACTCACCACCAATGCCGTGATGATCACCGACGAGCGGCAGAAGATCCTCTGGGTCAACGAGGCCTTCACCCGCATGACCGGATACCGCCTGCATGAGGCGCTCGGCCAGCGGCCGCATCGCCTGCTGCGCAGCGAGCGAACCGACGGCGCCACCGCGGCCAGGATCCACGCCGCGGTCGACACCGCGCAGGGCGTGCGGGTGCAGGTGTTGAGCCGGCGCAAGGACGGCAGCGATCTCTGGCTCGATCTCGACATCCAGCCGCTGCGCGACGACAGCGGCGCCCTGGCCGGCTTCGTCGACGTGGCCTCCGACATCACCGAGCGCAGGCGGGATCAGGTCGAACTGCGTATCGCGGCCATCGCCTTCGATTCGCTCGAGGCCATCGCGATCACGGATGCGAACCAGGTCATCCTCAAGGTCAATTCGGCCTTCGAGCGCATCACCGGTTATTCGGCCGCGCAAGCCGTGGGCCAGGTCACGGGGCATCTGCTGAAGTCCGGCCGGCAGGACGAGGATTTCTATGCCGCCCTGTGGCAGGCCCTGCAGCAGGACAAGCACTGGCAGGGCGAGATCTGGAATCGACGCAAGAACGGCGAGGTCTATCCGGAATGGCTGAGCATCACGGCAGTCACCGACCATGAAGGCCAGGTTGCAAACTACGTGGCGGTGTTCACCGACATTACGCAGAAGAAGCTCGCCGACGAGACCATCCACAACCTGGCCTTCTACGACCCTCTGACCGAGCTGCCCAACCGCCGACTGCTGCGCGAGCGACTGGACCAGGCCATGGCGGCCGGTGCCAGGCACTCGCGGCACGGCGCCGTGCTGTTCATCGACCTCGACCAGTTCAAGGACCTGAACGACACCCAGGGCCACGAGGTCGGCGACCTGCTGTTGATCGCGGTCGCCAAGCGGCTGCGTGCCAGTGTCCGCGTCAGTGACACCGTGGCCCGGCTGGGCGGCGACGAGTTCGTGGTCATCCTGGCCGACCTGACCACGCAGCCCGAGGCGGCCGCGTTGCAGGCCGAGACGATCGCGGAAAAGATCCGTGTTGCCGTCAACCAGCCGTTCGTGCTGGACGGTTACCAATACCATGGCACTCCCAGCATCGGCATCGGCCTGTTCCTGGGTTACGAGACGACCCTGGACGAACTCCTGAAGCGTGCCGACACCGCCATGTACGAGGCGAAGTCGTCGGGCCGCAACGCCATCCGCTTCTTCGATCCGGCCACCCACGCCGCGATGGAGACGCGCATCACCCTCGAGAACGACCTGCGGCACGCACTGTCGCGCCACCAGCTGCAACTGCACTACCAGGTGCAGGTGGACGGCACGGGCCGCGTCCGGGGCGCGGAGGTGCTGCTGCGCTGGCTGCACCCGACACGGGGCTTCGTGTCTCCGGCACAGTTCATCCCGCTGGCCGAGGAATCCGGCCTGATCCTGCCGATCGGCCATTGGGTGCTCGAAACGGCCTGCGCGCAGCTGCGCGTCTGGGCCCGGGACGCGGCAACGCGTGACCTGCACCTGGCGGTCAACGTCAGCGCACGCCAGTTCAGGCAAGTCGACTTCGTGGAGCAGATAAGCGCCGTCGTGCAGCACACCGGCATCGACCCCCGCCGGCTCGAGTTCGAACTGACCGAGAGCATGGTCGTGGTGAACCTGACCGACACCGTTGCCAAGATGCAGGCGATCAAGGACATGGGGATCCGGTTCTCGATCGACGACTTCGGGACCGGTCATTCATCGCTGGCGCACCTGAGCCGGCTGCCACTGGACCAGCTCAAGATCGACCAGTCGTTCGTGCGCAACATGACCCTGAGCCACACCGACGCGGTCATCGTGCAGACCATCATCGGCATGGCCGGGAGCCTGGGGCTGGAGGTCATCGCCGAGGGTGTCGAAACCGAGGAGCAGCGCGCCTTCCTCGGGAGCTACGGTTGTTCGAACTGCCAGGGTTACCTGTTCGGCCGGCCCGTGCCGGTGGAGCAGTTCGAGGCAGCGCTGAGGGCGTGAGGGGCAGGGCGCGAGGCGGTGGACACCATCGGCGGGGGCCCGCCCGCCGACTTTCGGCTGCAGCCGGTGTCGGTCGCGGTGGACCTGGCAGCGCCGCCGTGATCGTGGTCCGGCCGTGCGGCCGTCGGCCGCACCTTGCTGGGTCTTCACCTCGACCGCGATCGAGTCTGCCTTCATGGCGCGGGGCCGGCACAGTGCCAAAGGTCCGGTTGCCCTGACGCCCGTCAAGTGAATGCCGGCAGCCGCCGCGTAGTATTCGGCCCTGGTCCGGTCGCGCGATGGTCGGGCTTGACCTTCCCGCACCGACCCGAGCCGAGTTCTGATGTTCCAGCCTTCCCGACCCCTGTTGCCGCCCGGGGGCGGTGTCTCATGAACGCCGCCCTGCTGACCGACTGCGCGCTGCAGCTGTGTTCCGCCGCCACCGAGGTGGACCCGCTGCCGCCCGAGCGCCTGCTGGCCATGAGCGCCGACCCGGCTGCCGCCTTCATCGCGCCGCGCGGCAAGGCCTGGGTCGGCCTGGGTGCGGCGCGCTGGCTCGCGCCCGGCCAAGCCCGGTCCGGGTCGCTGTGGGACGGCTTGCTGGACGACAGCCCGGATGCTCCCGCCCCGGCGGCCCTGGGCGCGCTGCCCTTCTGGGCCGGAGAAGAACCCGATGCCCTGTGGCACGGACTGATGCCCGGCGGCCTGATGCTGCCCGAGCGCCTTTACGTGCAGCACGGCGGCCGCGCCTGGTGGCGCCTGACGCTGCCGGTGCGCGAGGCCGGTGCGCTGCCGGCGCGGCTGGCGCAGTCGCGCAAGGCGCTGGCAGCGCTGGCGCACGCCGAGACGCAGGCCGTTTCGCCCTGGCAGACGCCTGACGAAGGGGCCTTGCCGCAGCAATATGCCGACGCGGTGACACGCGCGGTCGAGCACATCCGGCGCGGTGAACTGGTCAAGGTCGTGCTGGCGCGCCGTGGCAGCGTGGTCTTCGACACCGCGCCGTCGCCCGCTGCGCTGCTGGCGCGGCTGGGGGCACGGCATCCGGACTGCGTGCGTTACGCCTGGCGGCGCGGCGCCAGGACCTGGCTCGGCGCCACCCCCGAGACCCTGGTGCGCGTGGACGGTCGCAAGCTCAGCACCCAGGCCCTGGCCGGTACCCGGCCGTCCGCGCTGGCTGCCGAGCTGCTGGAGTCGGTGAAGGACCGCCACGAGCACGCCATCGTGGTGGATGCCATCCGCCGCGCCATCGCGCCGCACACCCGCGCCTTGCCGGCGCCCAGCGAGCCGGTGATCCGCCGCCTGCGCGGGCTGGCGCACCTGCAAACGCCGATCGAGGCCCTGCTGCGCGAGGACGTCGACTTCCTGCGCCTGGTGCGCGCGCTGCACCCCACGCCGGCCGTGTGCGGCCTGCCGGCCGACCGCGCCGCGGCCCTGCTGGCCGTGCTGGAGCACGAACCGCGCGGCCTCTACGCCGGGCCTTTCGTGCGCCTGTCGCCACATGGCAACGGCCATGCCGTGGTGGCGCTGCGCGGCGCCGTGCTCGAAGGCCGCAGCGCGGTGCTGCCGGTCGGCGCCGGCATCGTCGAAGGTTCCGACGGCGACGCCGAACTGGCCGAGACCCGGGTCAAGCTGGGCAGCGTGCTGGACGCCTTCCGGGGCGACGATTGAGCGCGCCGGCCGACGACCTGCACAGCGCCTGGGCCCAGCTGTTCGCCGCTTCGCTGGCGCAATGCGGTGTCGCCCAGGCGGTGATCAGCCCGGGGTCGCGCTCGACGCCGCTGGCCCTGGCGCTGGCGGCGCAACTGCCCAGCACGGTGCTGCACGACGAACGTGTCGCCGCCTTCTTCGCGCTCGGCCAGGCCCGCGCCAGCGGCCGACCCAGCGTCGTGCTGGCCACCAGCGGCACGGCGCCGGGGCACTGGCTGCCGGCGGCGATGGAGGCGCGCGAAGCGGGGCTGCCGCTGCTGCTGCTGAGCGCCGACCGGCCCTGGGAGGTGCAGCAGGCGCAGGCCTCGCAGACGGTCGACCAGGTGCACCTGTTCGGCCGCCATGCGAATGCCTACTTCGAGCTCGGCGTGCCCGACGCCCACCCGGCGGCGCTGCGCGCGGTGCCGCGCATCGCCGCCCAGGCCGTGCTGGCGACCCTGTATCCGCTGGCCGGCGCGGTGCAGATCAATGCGCACTTTCGCAAGCCCTTGGAGCCGCAGCCGAGCAGCGGGCAGGAGCCCTGGCGCGCGCGCCTGCAGGCCCTGTTGCGGGCCGGCGCACCGCGGCTGCTGGCGCCCCAGGCCGCGCCGCACCCGCAGGCCGTGGCACAGCTCGTGGTGCAGGTGCGCTCCGCACCGCGTGGTGTGCTCGTCGCCGGGCCCTTGCCGCTGTTCCAGGTTGCCGAGTTGCGCCGCGCCGTGCAGCGTTTCCTGGTCGCCAGCGGTTACGTGCTGCTGGCCGAGGCCACCAGCCAGTTGCGTTTCGGCCTGGACGCGTCGGCGCAGCCGGCCTGCTGCGGTGCTTTCGACGCGCTGCTGCGCGAGCCGGCATTGCGCCAGCGGCTGCGCCCGCAGCTGGCGCTGGAGATCGGTGCGCCGGCGGTGTCGGCGCAATGGCTGGCGTGGATCGACGGCGACGAAGCGCCCGCACGGCTGGTGCTGCCCGGCGAACGGCCGGCCGATCCCGCCGGCGGCGCGCAGGCCATGTTGCTGGGGCCGGTGGCCGACCTGCTGGACGCCGCCGCGGCGCAACTGCGGGCACTGCCCCGGAGCGACGATGAACGCCGCGCCGGCACGGCCTACCGCCAGCGCTGGCAGGCAGCCGAGGCGGCAGCCTGGACGGCGCGCGGGCAGGGCGGAGGGCCGGACAAGGCGCCGGACGCGGTCGACGACACGGCGCTGCACGAGCACGACATCGCGCCGCTGCTGCGCGCGGCCCTGCCGGCCGGCGCGCTGCTGGCCGTCGGCAATTCCAGCCCGGTGCGCGACCTCGACCACGACCTGGCGCCCGACACCCGGCCGCTGGGCCTGCTGCATCAGCGCGGCGCCGCCGGCATCGACGGCCTGGTGGCCGGCGCGGCCGGCGCACGCAGCGTCAGCCAGCCCCCGCTGGCGCTGCTGCTGGGCGATGTCTCGCTGCTGCACGACGCCGGCGGGCTGGCCGCCGCGGCTGCGGTGCCGGGGCCGCTGGCGATCGTCGTCGTCAACAACGACGGCGGGCGCATCTTCGAGCGGCTGCCGCTGGGGCGCGACCCCAGCGTGGCGCAAGCGCGCGAGCGGCTCTTCGTGACGCCGCACGGCGGCGCCTTCGACGGCCTGGCTGCCACCTGGGGCCTGGGCTACAGGCGGGTCGACACGGCGGCCGCGCTGGCCGCGGCGCTGGCGCTGGCGCTGGTGGCCGAGCGGGCCATGCTCATCGAGGCCTGTCCCGCCCCTGGCGGCAGCGCGCGCCGTGCGGCGCTGCTGGCGGCGATGGCCGGCGCCGCAGAGGTGGCGACCCGGGCATGATCGCCGGCCGGCACCCCGGCCAGTCGCACGCGGCCAAGGGGTCCGGCGGGCCGCCGCTGGTGCTGCTGCACGGCTTCCTGGGTTCGCCGTCGTCCTGGGACGCCGTGCTCGCGTCCATGCCGCACCATGGCCCGGCCTGGTGCCCCTGGCTGCCCGGCCACGGCCCGGCCTCGCCGACCCCCGCGACCTGGGACGCCACCGTGCAGGCACTGGCCGCTGCGCTGCCCGCCGGCGCCGTGCTCGCCGGCTACTCGCTGGGGGCGCGGCTGGCACTGGCCGCCGCACTGCGCCATGGCAGCCACCTCTGCGGCACCTTGCTGGTGGGCGGCCATGTCGGACTGGGCAAAGCCCAGGCGCGGGCCGAACGTGCCGCGCAGGACGCCGGTCGCGCAGCGGCCTTGCGCCGCGGGCCGTTGGAGGCCTTCATCGCCGATTGGGAGGCGCTGCCGCTTTTTGCCAGCCAGCGCGCGCTGCCGGCGCAGCGGCTGGCGCAACAACGGGCCGCGCGGCTGGCGCACGACCCGCAGGCGCTGGCCTGGGCCTTCGAGGTTGCCGGCCTGGCGCAGATGCCCGACCTGCGCCCGGCGGTGGCCATGGCGCGGCAGCCGCTGTGTTTCCTGACCGGCGCGCTGGACGAGCGCTTCGGCGCCCTGGCGGCCGCGCTGGTGCGCCCGCCGTGGGTCACGCACCGGCAGGTGAGCGGGGCGGGCCACAACCTGCTGCTGGAAGCGCCGGCCGATGTGGCGCGGCAAATCCAGGCGCTTGCCCTGGGGAGCCCGCCGACGCACAGCGCGAAGCGCGGCAGCGCCGCATGACGAACAGAGCAGCACCACTGCGCCTGATCCTGCAGACGCCGCGCCGCGTCGCCGTCGGTGACCTGGTGGTGCGCGGCGTGCGGCGCGAGCGGCAGGCGGTGCGCATTCGTGTGCACGATGCGCAAGGTACGGTCGGCCTGGGCGAGGCGCTGCCGCTGCCCGGCTACAGCCGCGACGAGGCCGCCACGGCCGAGCGTGTGCTCAGCGCACTGGCCCAGCAGTTGTCCGGCACCGGCCTGGTGTTGCCGGCCGCGCCCGCTGGCGTGGCGCAGATCGATGCTGCGCTGGCGCCGCACGCCCATGCGTTGGCGGCGGCGCCGAGCGCACGCTTTGCGCTGGAATGCGCCCTGCTGGACCTGCTGGCGCGGCGCGACGGCGTCAGTGCCGCCGCCTGGCTGGCGCGCGGACGCGCGCTGCAGGCGGTGCCGGTGAGTGTGCTGCTGCCCGAGGACATGCCGGGCGCCATCATCGCCACGACCGCGGCCGTGGCGCGCGGCCACGGCGTGCTCAAGCTGAAGATCGCGCGTGCCGACCGCACGCTGCGGGACGAAGACGCGCTGCTCGGCGCCGTGCGCGCGGCGGCCGACGCGGCGCGAACCGGCACCGGCCCGCCCGTGCTGTTGCGGCTGGATGCCAACGGCGCCATGGACCGGGCGCAACTGCCCGCGCGCATGGCGGCGCTGGTGCACCACGGCATCGAACTGGTGGAAGAACCCGTGGCCGGCGCCGCGCTGCTGCAGATGCCGGCGCTGCCGCTGCCCTGGGCGGCCGACGAATCGCTGGTCGACGCCGGGCTGGCGGCGGCGCTGCTCGAACTGCCGGCGGGCCGCAGGCCATGCGCCTGGGTGCTCAAGCCGGCTGAACTGGGGCTGTCGCGCTGCCTGGACATGGCGGCCACCGCCGCCGAGCAGGGCCTGGGCGTCATCGTCACGCACAGCCTGGACGGCGAGCTGGGCCACGCCGCCGCTTGCGCGCTGGCGGCGGCGCTGCCGCTGCCCCCGTGGCCCTGCGGGCTGGCACCGCACGCGGGCCTGCGCCACGCGGCGCCTGCGCAGCCCTTGCTGCCGGTGCCGACGGCGCCCGGCCTGGGGGTGGCCGAAGCGGGCGACCACGGGCGCTGAAAGGCGCCAGCCATCGAACGTATATTCCGCCGATGCCCCCGGCCACCGAACACCGCGGTCAACCCCGCCGCGCCGCCTGCACGCCCGGCGCGATGTACAGCTGTGTCGACAGCAAGGGGGCGGCCTTCGCGGCGCTGCTGCAGGGCACCGGCGCTGGCGCACGGAGGCCCGCATGAAACGCCTGGATGCCCGCCGCTGCAGCCTGGTCCTGGTCGACTACCAGGGCCGGCTGATGCCGGCGATCTTCGAGGGCCAGCGGGCGCTGGCCAACGCGCTGCTGCTGGCCGACGCCGCGCGGCTGCTCGGCGTGCCGGTGCTGGGCACCGAGCAGAACCCGGCCGGCCTGGGCCCGAATGTCGACAGCGTGCGTCAGCGCTGCGCAAGCACGCTGGCCAAAATGCACTTCGATGCCTGCGAGGACGGTCTGCTGGACCGGCTCGGCGACATGCCGGAGCTCGTGCTGGCCGGCTGCGAGGCGCACGTGTGCCTGCTGCAGACGGCGCTCGGCTTGCGGCGCGCCGGCCGCGAGGTCTGGGTGGTTGCCGACGCCTGCGGTTCGCGCACGGCGGTCGACCACGCGCTGGCGATGCAGCGCCTGCACGATGCCGGCGCGCGTATCGTCGGCACCGAGATGGTGCTGTTCGAGTGGCTGCACGATTGCCGGCACCCGGCCTTCAAGCAGGTGCTGGCGCTGGTGAAGACGCGCTGACCGGTGGCGCAAACAAGAGGAGACACGCCATGAACTACGCCGACTTCCACCGCCGTTCGCTCGACGACCGCGACGCCTTCTGGTCCGAACAGGCGAAGGGGATCGACTGGCACACACCGTTCACCCAGGTCTGCGACTACAGCCAGCCGCCGTTTGCCCACTGGTTCGTCGGCGGCACCACCAACCTGTGCCACAACGCGATCGACCGCCACCTGGCCACGCGCGGCGACCAGAACGCGCTCATCTTCGTCTCCACCGAAACCGGCGCCGAGCGCATCTACAGCTATCGCGAACTGCACGCCGAGGTGCAGCGCATGGCGGCGACGCTGCTCAGCCTGGGGGTGAAGAAGGGCGACCGCGTGCTCGTTTACATGCCGATGATCCCCGAGGCCGCCTTCGCGATGCTGGCCTGCACGCGCATCGGCGCATTGCACTCGGTGGTCTTCGGCGGCTTTGCCAGCGGCAGCCTGGCCAGCCGCATCGATGACGCCGAGCCGACGGTGATCGTCAGCGCCGACGCCGGCAGCCGCAGCGGCAAGGTCATGGCTTACAAGCCGCTGCTCGACGAGGCTATCCGGCTGGCCGTGCACAAGCCGGCCAGAGTGCTGATGGTCGATCGCGGGCTGGCTCCCTTCGAGCGCACCGCCGGCCGCGACGAGGACTACGCCGTCTGGCGCGAAACGCACCGGGACACCGTCGTGCCGTGTGAGTGGGTCGAGTCCACGCACCCGAGCTACACGCTGTACACCAGCGGCACCACCGGCAGGCCCAAGGGCGTGCAGCGCGACACCGGCGGCTACGCGGTGGCGCTGGCGGCGAGCATGAAGCACATCTTCCTGGGCCGGCCCGGCGAGACCTACTTCTCCACCAGCGACATCGGCTGGGTCGTCGGCCACAGCTACATCGTCTACGGGCCGCTGATCTGCGGCATGGCCACCATCCTGTACGAAGGCCTGCCGACGCGGCCCGACGCCGCCATCTGGTGGAGCCTGGTCGAGAAGTACAAGGTGACGTCGATGTTCAGCGCGCCGACCGCCGTGCGCGTGCTGAAGAAGCAGGACCCGGCGGCGCTGAAGAAACACGACCTGTCCAGCCTGCGCGCGCTGTTCCTGGCCGGCGAGCCGCTGGACGAGACCACCGCACAGTGGATCGCCGACAGCCTGGGCCGGCCGATCATCGACAACTACTGGCAGACCGAGACCGGCTGGCCGATCCTCAGCCTGTGCAACGGCGTCGAGCCGGCCACCAGCAAGTTCGGCTCGCCGGGCAAGGCGGTCTACGGCTATGACGTCAAGCTGATCGACGAAGCCACCGGCGAGGAACTCACCGGTCCCAACCAGAAGGGCGTCGTGGCCATCGAGGGCCCGTTGCCCCCGGGCTGCATGCAGACGGTGTGGCGCGACGACGAGCGTTTCGTCAAGACCTACTGGAAGAGCATCCCGGGCCGGCTGATCTACAGCACCTTCGACTGGGGCATCCGCGACGCCGACGGCTACTTCTTCATCCTCGGTCGCACCGACGACGTCATCAACGTCGCCGGCCACCGCCTGGGCACGCGCGAGATCGAGGAAAGCATCTCCAGCCACGCCGCGGTGGCCGAGGTGGCGGTGGTGGGCGTGGCCGACGCGCTGAAGGGCCAGGTGGCGATGGCCTTCGCGGTGCTGAAGGACCCGGCGCGCGCTGCCACATCCGAGGCGGCGCTGAAACTCGAAGGCGAGATCATGAAGCTGGTGGATACGCAGCTGGGCGCAGTGGCGCGGCCGTCGCGCGTGCGCTTCGTCGGCGCGCTGCCCAAGACCCGCTCGGGCAAGATGCTGCGGCGGGCCATCCAGGCGGTGTGCGAACAGCGCGACCCGGGCGACCTGACGACGATCGAGGACCCGACGGCGCTGCAGCAGATACGCGACATGGTGGCGCTGCCCTGACACCGGCAGGTGTGGCTTCCTGCGCTGTGGGCTCGGTGCTCTGACCCGCTGCCGCGCCGGTGCGCCGCCCGGCGCGGGATAATATTCTCATGCAACGTGCGCAGGGGCCGCCTGGGAGGGCGGCGGCGCGGCGGCCCGGATTCTCATGAAAAGCACCGAACAAGTCATCTTCGACATCATTGCCAAGACCTGCTCGATCCCGCACGAGCGCATCACCCCCGGTGCGACGCTGAAGGAGCTGGACGTGCATTCGCTGGACGCGGTGCAGGTCCTGTTCGAGATCGAGGACCACTTCGACATCTCCGTGCCCGAGCGCGACGACCAGTACGCTGCCGGCACGGTGCGCGACCTCGTCGAGGGCGTCGATCGCCTGATTGCGGCCAAGACGTCCACGGCCTGACGTGCCAGCGGCCGTAGCGTGATGCAGCGGGTCGTCATCACCGGCATGGGCTGCGTGAGCGCGCTGGGGCTGAGCGCCGGCGCCACCTGGCAGGCCATGCGCGAGGGACAGCCGGGTATCGCAGCGCTGGCGGGCCTGCCGGCGGCCGACATCCGCACGCCGATCGCCGCGCAGCTGAAGGGCTACGAGCCGACGGCACACTTCGACGAGAAGCGGCTGGTCCTGCTCGACCCGGTGTCGCAATACGCGCTGGTGGCGGCGCGCGAGGCGCTGGCGCAGTCGGGCCCGGCCTTCGACGACGCCCTGGCCGAGCGCACGGCGGTCGTCATCGGCACCGGCATCGGCGGCGCGACGACGCAGGACCAGACGGCACGCCGCCTTTACGGCGAAGGCAACCCGCGCGTGCACCCGATGGCCATCGTGCGCGTGATGCCCAACGCGCCGGCGTCGCAGATCTCGCTCGAATTCGGCCTGCGCGGCCCGGTGTTCGCGGTCGCCAGCGCCTGCGCCTCGGCCAACCACGCTCTCGGCCAGGCCTTGCTGCTGCTGCGCAGCGGCGCCGCTGACGTGGCGCTGGCCGGCGGCACCGAGGCCTGCATCACGGTCGGTGGCGTCAAGGCCTGGGAGGCCATGCGCGTGCTCGCCGACGACACCTGCAGGCCGTTCAGCCGCCACCGCCGTGGCCTCGTGCTGGGCGAAGGCGCAGGGATCTTCGTGCTCGAGACGATCGAGCACGCGCAGGCGCGGGGCGCGACGATCCTGGCCGAGCTGTGCGGCGCCGGCATGTCGGCCGACGCATCGGACATCGTGATGCCCGACGCCAGCGGGGCTGCGCGCGCCATGCGGGCGGCGCTGGCGCAGGGCGGCCTGGCGCCGGTGGACATCGGCTACATCAACGCCCACGGCACCGGCACCCTGGCCAACGACGCCACCGAGACACGCGCCATCCGCGCCGTCTTCGGCGCGCACGCCGATGCGCTGGCCGTGTCGTCGACCAAGTCGATGCACGGCCATGCGCTGGGCGCCGGGGGCGCAATCGAGCTCGTGGCGGTGATCGGCGCGCTGCGCGAAGGCGTGGTGCCGCCGACCATCAACTACCTCGAACCCGACCCCGAGTGCGACCTCGACGTCGTGCCCAACGTGGCGCAGCAGCGGCCGGTGGCCGCTGCGTTGTCGAACTCGTTCGCCTTCGGCGGCTTGAACGCGGTGCTGGCATTGCGGCGCTGGGGCTGAGGCGCGACGTCCATCGGGCCCTGCGGCCTCATGCAGGCTGGCCGACGGACCGGAGCGCTGGGCGGGTGCGGCCTGCCAGGCTGATCCGGGCGGGTGCCCCCGACAGAGGGGGCCCGTGACCGCCTCCCGGGCGATGGCCGGCGGCGCGGGAATGTCGAACACTGCGGGCCACGCCGCTGCCACGGAGCCCGCCATGTCCCAGCTCACTCGCCGCACCTTCCTGGCCTGCCTGGCCGCGCTGCCGCCCGGCGCCTGGGCTGGGCCCACAGCGGATGCGCCGCTGCCGCTGCTGCTGGCACAGGACGCTCCCGCTGGCGTCGACCCGGCAGGCTACCTGGTGAGCGAGAAGTACGACGGCGTGCGTGCATTCTGGGACGGGCGGACACTGCGCTTTCGCAGTGGCCGCCCGGTGGCGGCGCCGCCGTGGTTCACCGCTCGCCTGCCGGCGACGGCGCTGGATGGCGAATTGTGGCTGGGCCGCGGGCGCTTCGATGCGCTGTCGGCGGCCGTGCGGCGCCAGCTGTCGCTGGACGACGAGTGGCGGCAGATCCGTTACATGGTTTTCGACCTGCCGGGTGTAGCCGGCGCCTTCTCGGCGCGCGCCTCGAAGATCGAGAGCCTGGCGCGACAACTGCGTTGGACGCAGCTTCAGGCCGTGCCGCAGGCGCCCGTGCCCGATCCTCCGCAACTGCAGCGCCGGCTCGACGCCGTCGTGCGCGCCGGCGGTGAAGGTCTGATGCTGCATCGCGCCGACGCCCTACACGTCGCCGGCCGCAGCCCGCTGCTGTTGAAGCTGAAACCGCTGCACGACGCCGACGCGCTGGTGGTGGCCCATGTTCCCGGCCGGGGCAAACACACCGGCCGCCTGGGCGCCCTGCATGTACGCACCGCCGAGGGCATCGAGTTCCTCGTCGGCACCGGCTTCAGTGACGCCGAGCGCGAGAGCCCGCCGCCGGTCGGCTCGTGGGTGACCTACACCTACCGCGGCACCACGGCCACCGGCGTGCCGCGTTTCGCCAGCTTCATGCGCCGGCGCGAAGGCTGAAGTTCAGAGCACTTCGCTGGCGAAGTCCGCCAGCCGCGACCGTTCGCCGCGCGCCAGCATGACGTGGCCGCCATGCGGCCAGCCCTTGAAGCGGTCCACGGCGTAGGTCAGGCCCGACGACCCTTCGGTGAGGTAGGGCGTGTCGATCTGCGCCAGGTTGCCCAGGCAGACGATCTTGGTGCCCGGCCCGGCGCGCGTGATCAAGGTCTTCATCTGCTTGGGCGTCAGGTTCTGCGCCTCGTCGATGAGCACGTACTTGTTGAGGAAGGTGCGCCCGCGCATGAAGTTCAGGCTCTTGATCTTGATCTTGCTGCGCACGAGGTCGTTGGTGGCGGCGCGGCCCCATTCGCCGGCGCTGGTGTCGGTGCGCGCCAGCACTTCCAGGTTGTCGTCCAGCGCGCCCATCCAGGGGCTCATCTTCTCTTCCTCGTTGCCGGGCAGGAAGCCGATGTCGTCACCCACCGGCACCGTGACGCGGGTGACGATGATCTCGGTGTAGCGCCGCTCGTCGAGCACCTGGCTAAGCCCGGCGGCCAGCGTCATCAGCGTCTTGCCGCTGCCTGCCGTGCCGGTGAGGGTGATGAAGTCGCAGTCCGGGTCCATCAGCAGGTTGAGCGCGAAGTTCTGCTCGCGGTTGCGCGCCGTCACGCCCCAGACGGCGTTCTTGCCGTGGGTGTAGTCGCGCAGCGTCTTCAGCACCGCGGTCTTGCCGGTGATCTCGGCCACGCGCGCGTACAAGGGCGCGGCGCCCGGCGTTTCGAGGTAGACGAACTGGTTGATCATCAGCGCCGGCACCAGCGGCCCGCTGATGCGGTAGTAGGTGTGGCCGCCCTGCTGCCAGCTTTCCATGGTCTTGCCATGGCGCTCCCAGAAGTCGGCCGGCAGCGGCAGCACGCCGGTGTAGAGCAGGTCGCCGTCTTCGAGTGTCTTGTCGTTGAAGTAGTCCTCGGCCGGCAGGCCGAGGGCGCGCGCCTTGACGCGCATGTTGATGTCCTTGGACACCAGCACCACGTCGCGCTGCGGTTGCTGCTCGCGCAGGCTTTGCACCACGCCCAGGATCTGGTTGTCGGCCTTGCCCTGCGGCAGGCCGGCCGGCAGCTTGATGTCCAGCAGCGTGGTCTGGAAGTAGAGCTTGCCGCCGGCCTCGCGGTGGCCGGTCTTGGACAGTTCGATGCCGGCCGAGGTGTCGATGGCGCCGTTCTTGGCCGTGAAGCTGGCCAGCGCGTCGAGGTCGCGGCTGACCTGGCGCGCGCTGCGCGCCACCTCGCTCATGCCCCGCTTGTGGCCGTCGAGTTCCTCGAGCGTGATCATGGGCAGGAAGATGTCGTGTTCCTCGAAGCGGAACAGGCTCATCGGGTCGTGCATCAGGAAGTTCGTCTCGCGCACGAAGAGCTTGGCCGGGCCGGTGCTGCGCGGCCTGCGCAGCCGCGGTGCTGCCACGGCCGCGGCGGCGGGCGCCGGCGCAGGCTGCGCTGCCGGCGCCGCCACGGCCACCATCGGCCGCGAGGCAGCGGGCGGTGCCGACAGCAGCGCGGCCTGCTGCGCCGGCGCGCGCGCGGCAATCGCGGTGCCGCCATCGTGCAGGTCCAGGGCCGTCTGCGCCGGCGACTCGTCGGTACGGGACTTCGACGGCCGCTTGTCGGCCTTGGGCGCGGCCTGCGCCTCGTAGTCGGCGCCGTGCAGCAGGTCGCCTTTGCGGGAAGGGGGCTTGGGCAAGGGCATGGTGCGGTGGAGCTTCAAAGGGAAGAAGAAAAGCCGCACAGGCAGCTGTGCGGCTTTGCGGGTGAGCGGGTTGCGGCCGTGCGCAGCCGGCCGCCGGGTTGCAGCGCGGCGATGATCAGGCGCCCTTCTTCAGCGCCTTCACCGCCTTGAGGACTTCATCGACATGGCCGGCGACCTTGATGCCGCGCCATTCGGCACGCATGACGCCCTCGGCGTCGATCAGGAAGGTGCTGCGTTCGATGCCCTTGACCTTCTTGCCGTACATGATCTTGTTCTTGACGACGCCGAACATGTGGCAGAGCTTCTCTTCGGTGTCGGCGATCAGCTCGAACGGCAGCTCGAGGTTGGCCTTGAACTTGTCGTGCGATGCCATGTTGTCGCGCGACACGCCGAAGACCACTGCGCCAGCCTTGACGAAGTCCTTGTGCTGGTCGCGGAACTGCATCGCCTCGGTGGTGCAGCCGGGGGTGTTGTCCTTGGGATAGAAGTACAGCACCACGGCCTTGCCCAACAGCGACTGCGGTGTGAACTTCACGCCGCCGGTGGCCAGGGCTTCGAATTCCGGGAGAGTTTTATTGACAACAGGCGTCATGGATTGTGTCTCGGACTGCACAGGATGCCGAAGCCGGCTCAATCGAACATTATAAAGTCTCCGCCGACGCGGCCACCTCCGGCCCGCTGTCGACGAGCAGAGCGGCCACCACCGCGCGCCGTTCGCTGGCCAGCACGTTGTAGGTGCGGCAGGCGGCCGCGGTGTCCATGGTCTCGACGCCGATGCGGGCGTCGATGAGTGCGCGCAGCCACGCCGGCGGCGGAAAACGCAGCCGCGCGCCGCTGCCGAAGATCACCACCTCGGGGGCCAGCGCCAGCACGCGCTCGAAGTGCGCGGCACCCAGCTCGTCGAAGGCCGCCGCCGGCCACGCCACGACGGCGCCGCTCCAGGGCAGCAGCAGGCTGTGGTCGAAGGCCGTGGCGCCGACCCAGACCCTTCCGGGCTCATGGCGTGTGATCACGTTGACGCCTTCGGGCGTGTCGGGCTGGAACTTCATGCGTGGATAATTCTAGGTTCCTCGCGCCGGAGCCCTCTCCTTGAAGCCTGAAATGAAGACGGTGGCCAAGTCCACCAAGCTCGCCAACGTGGCCTACGACATCCGCGGCCCCGTGCTCGACAAGGCGCGCCAGATGGAGGACGAGGGCCACCGCATCATCAAGCTGAACATCGGCAACGTGGCCGCGTTCGGCCTGGAGCCGCCCGACGAGATCGTGCAGGACATGATCCGCAACCTGCCGCACGCGGCCGGCTACACCGACAGCAAGGGTCTTTTTGCGCCGCGCCGCGCGGTGGTGCACTACACGCAGGAGAAGAACATCCACGGCGTCACGGTGGACGACGTCTACCTGGGCAACGGCGCCTCGGAGCTGATCCAGATGAGCATCAGCGCGCTCGTCAACGACGGCGACGAGATCCTGGTGCCGGCGCCCGACTTCCCGCTCTACACCGCGGTGGTGGGCCTCTCGGGCGGCAAGCCGGTGCACTACGTCTGCGACGAACAGGCCGGCTGGCTGCCCGACATCGACGACATCGCGCGCAAGATCACGCCGCGCACGCGCGGCATCATCGTCTGCAACCCCAACAACCCGACCGGCGCGCTGTACCCCGACAGCGTGCTGCTGCAGATCATCGAACTCGCCCGCCAGCACCAGCTGGTGGTGTTCGCCGACGAGATCTACGACAAGACGCTGTACGACGGTGCCACCCACACCAGCATGGCCAGCCTGGCCGACGACGTGCTGTTCATCACCTTCAACGGCCTGAGCAAGAACTACCGCTCGTGCGGCTACCGCGCCGGCTGGATGATCGTCTCGGGCGAGAAGCGGCATGCGCGCGACTACATCGAGGGCCTGAACATGCTGGCCTCGCTGCGCCTGTGCTCCAACACGCCCGGGCAACTGGCGATCCAGACCGCGCTCGGCGGCTACCAGAGCATCAAGGACCTGGTGGCGCCCAGCGGCCGGCTGTGCCGGCAGCGCGACCTGGCCTACGAGCTGCTGACGCAGATTCCCGGCGTCAGCGTGGTCAAGCCCAAGGCGGCGTTGTACATGTTTCCGCGCCTGGACCCCAAGGTGTATCCGATCACCGACGACCAGCAGTTCGCCTACGAGCTGCTGGCCGAGGAAAAGGTGCTGATCGTGCAGGGCACCGGCTTCAACTGGATCGCACCCGACCACTTCCGCATCGTCTTCCTGCCGAATTCCGACGACCTCACGGAAGCCATCGGGCGCATCGATCGTTTCCTGTCGCACTATCGCAAACGCCACTCTGTCTGAGAACATGCACTCCCAAGCTCGCCACCGCCCGAGGCCCCCAGAGGGCGCCGTGATCCCCGCACAGACGGCCCGTCGGAGGAGGCCATGAACCCGATGCAGGTCGGCCTGCTCGGTATCGGCACCGTCGGCAGCGGCACCTTCCGGGTCTTGCAGCGCAACCAGGAAGAGATCCGCCGCCGTGCCGGGCGCGGCATCGCCATCACGATGGTCGCCGACCTCGACACCGAACGTGCGCGCGCCATCGTCGGCGAACAGGTGCAGGTGGTGGCCGACGCCCGGCAGGTCATCGCCAACCCGGCCGTCGACATCGTCGTCGAGCTCATCGGCGGCTGCGGCATCGCGCGCACGCTGGTGCTGGAGGCCCTTGCCGCCGGCAAGCACGTCGTCACTGCCAACAAGGCGTTGCTGGCCGTGCACGGCACCGAGATCTTTGCCGCCGCCCGTGACCGCGGCGTGATGGTCGCCTTCGAAGCCGCGGTGGCCGGCGGCATCCCCATCATCAAGGCGCTGCGCGAAGGGCTCACGGCCAACCGCATCGAGTGGGTCGCCGGCATCATCAACGGCACCACCAATTTCATCCTCTCGGAGATGCGATCCAAGGGGCTGGACTTCGGCGTCGTGCTGAAGCAGGCGCAGGCACTGGGCTACGCCGAAGCCGATCCGACCTTCGACGTCCAAGGTGTGGACGCCGCGCACAAGGCCACGCTCATGAGCGCCATCGCCTTCGGCGTGCCGGTGCAGTTCGACAAGGCCTATGTCGAAGGCATCTCGGCGCTGCAGGCGGCGGACATCCGCTATGCCGAGCAGCTGGGCTACCGCATCAAGCTGCTGGGCATCACCAAGCGCCGGCCGGACGGCATCGAGTTGCGCGTGCATCCGACGCTGGTGCCCAAGGACCGGCTGATCGCCAATGTCGAAGGCGCGATGAACGCCGTCGTCGTGCACGGCGACGCCGTCGGCACCACGCTGTACTACGGCAAGGGCGCCGGCGCCGAGCCGACCGCCAGCGCCGTGATCGCCGACCTGGTGGACATCACCCGGCTGCACACTGCCGACCCCGACCACCGCGTGCCGCACCTGGCCTTCCAGCCGGGCTCGCTGCAGGACACGCCGATACTCTCCATCGACCAGGTCGTGACTGCCTTCTACCTGCGCCTGGTGGTTGCCGACGAGGCCGGCGTGCTGGCCCGCATCACCGGCATCCTGGCGGACAACGACATCTCCATCGACGCCGTGCTGCAGCGCCCCAGCGCCGAAGGCGATGGATCGAAGGCCGTCGCCGAGGGTGAAAGCCAGACCGACCTCATCATCCTGACCCACGACACCGTGGAAGGGCGCATGAAGGCGGCGCTGGCGCAGATGCAGGCCCTGCCGACGGTGCTGGCGCCGATCGTTCGCATCCGCAAGGAAGAATTGAGTTGAGGTACATCAGCACCCGCGGCGACACGACACCGCGCGGCTTCTCCGACATCCTGCTCGAAGGCCTGGCGCCCGACGGCGGCCTGTACCTGCCGGCGTCGTACCCGCGCGTCGACGCGGCCACGCTGGCGCGCTGGCGCGGCCTGCCCTATGCCGAGCTGGCGTTCGAGATCCTGTCGCTGTACATCGACGACATCCCGGCCGCCGACCTGAAGCGCCTGTGCGACGCCACCTACACCGAGCAGATCTTCGGCACCACGCAGATCACGCCGCTGAAGCCGCTCGGCGAAGGCCTGTATCTGCAGGCGCTGTCCAACGGCCCGACGCTGGCCTTCAAGGACATCGCGATGCAGCTGCTGGGCAAGCTGTTCGAATACGAACTGGCGCGCCGCGGTGAAGAGCTCAACATCCTGGGTGCCACCTCGGGCGACACCGGCAGCGCTGCCGAATACGCGATGCGCGGCAAGCAGGGCGTGCGCGTCTTCATGCTCAGCCCGCACGGCCGCATGAGCGCTTTCCAGCAGGCGCAGATGTTCAGCCTGCAGGACGCCAACATCCACAACATCGCTGTCGAGGGCGTGTTCGACGACTGCCAGGACATCGTCAAGGCGGTCAGCAACGACCTCGAATTCAAGCGCCGGCACCACATTGGCACCGTCAACTCGATCAACTGGGCGCGGCTGCTGGCGCAGGTCGTCTATTACTTCGCCGGTTACTTCCTTGCGACATCGGGGGCCCCCAAGCTCGGCTCCGCCTCGCTACCCCCCGAGGGGGCTGCGCCGCCTTGGGGCGGCCCGGCGGCGGCGCCGTCCAACAGCGAGCGCGTGAGCTTCACCGTGCCCAGCGGCAACTTCGGCAACATCTGTGCAGGACATGTCGCGCGCTTGATGGGCCTGCCGATCGAGCGGCTGGTGCTCGCGACCAACGAGAACGACGTGCTCGACGAGTTCTTCCGCACCGGCACCTACCGCGTGCGCAGCAGCGCCGAGACGCACGAGACCTCGAGCCCGTCGATGGACATCAGCAAGGCCAGCAACTTCGAGCGCTTCGTCTTCGACCTGCTGGGCCGCGATGCGGCGCGCACGCGCGAACTGTTCGCGTCGACGCTGGCGCGCGACGGCGGCTTCACCTTGTCGGCGGCCGAGTTCGCGCCGGCCACCGCGCCTGGCGGCTTCGGCTTCGTCTCCGGCAGCAGCAGCCACGCCGACCGGCTGGCGACCATCCGCGACACCTGGCAGCATGCGCACACGATGATCGACACCCACACCGCCGACGGCCTGAAGGTGGCGCGCGAGCACCTGCAGCCCGGCGTGCCGATGATGGTGCTGGAAACGGCGCTGCCGGCCAAGTTCGCGGCCACCATCCGCGAGGCGCTGGGCGTCGACCCGGAGCCGCCGCCGGCGATGCGTGGCATCGAGGCGCTGCCCAAGCGCTACACCGTGATGGCCGCCGATGCCGGCGCCGTGAAGCGGTACATCGAAGCGAACTGCTCATGAACGCCGATACGCGTGTGCTGTTGAGCCTGGACGAAGCGCTGGCGCGCCTGGCGGCGGGCGCCGCGCCGCACGCCCTGCGCCGGACCGAGTCGGTGTCCACTTTCGACGCGCTGGGGCGCGTGCTGGCGGCCGAAGTGCTGTCGGCGCTGGATGTGCCGCCCGCGGACAACTCGGCGATGGACGGCTATGCGCTGCACGCGGCCAGTGTGCCGGCTGCCGGCACCGTGCTGCCGGTGTCGCAACGCATCCCGGCCGGCGTGCCCGGGCTGGCCCTGCGGCCGGGCACGGCGGCACGCATCTTCACCGGCGGCCAGGTGCCGGCGGGAGCCGACGCCATCGTCATGCAGGAGCAGTGCGAGCCGCTGCCGGGTGACGGCCTGGGCAGCGTGCGCGTCGACGTCGTGCCGCAGCATGGCCAGTGGATCCGCCGCCGCGGTGAAGACGTGCGCCTGGGCAGCGCGGTGCTGCACCGCGGCGCGCGACTGACACCGCAGGCGCTGGGCCTGGCGGCATCGGTCGGCGCGGCACTGCTGCCGGTGGTGCGGCGCCCGCGCGCGGCGCTGTTTTCCACCGGCGACGAGCTGATGATGCCGGGCCAGCCGCTGCGCCCGGGGGCCATCTACAACTCCAACCGCTACATGCTGCGCGGCCTGCTGCAGGCCGCGGGCTGCGAGGTCACCGACCTCGGCATCGTGCCCGACCGGCTGGACGCCACGCGCATGGCGCTGCGCGAGGCCGCGGCGGCGAACGACCTCATCGTCACCAGCGGCGGCGTCTCGGTCGGCGAGGAAGACCACCTCAAGCCCGCGGCGCAGGCCGAAGGGCGGCTCGAGCAGTGGCAGATCGCCATCAAGCCCGGCAAGCCGCTGGCCTTCGGCGAGATCCGCCGCGCCGACGGAACGGCGGCGCTGCTGCTGGGCCTGCCGGGCAACCCGGTGTCGAGCTTCGTCACCTACCTGCTGTGCGTGAGCACCGTGCTGCGTGTCCTGCAGGGCGCGCCGGCGGCGTTGCCGGTCGGGCTGACCCTGCGTGCCGACTTCGACTGGCCGCGCCCGGACCGGCGGCGGGAGTTCCTGCGCGTGCGCGTCAACGCCGGCGGCGGACTGGACCTTTATCCCAACCAGAGCTCGGGTGTGCTGACCTCGGCGGTGTGGGCCGACGGTCTGGTGGACAACCCGCCGGACCAGGCCATCGGGCGTGGCGATACGGTGCAGTTCGTGTCACTGGCGGAGTTGATCTCGCGATGAAGGTCCAGCTGCGCTACTTCGCTTCGCTGCGCGAAGCGCTCGGGGCGGCCGAGAGGGTGGAGGTGCCCGAAGGCAGCACGCTGGGTGCATTGCGCGACGCCTTGCTGGCCCGCGGTGGCCGTCACGCCGAGGTGCTGGCGCGCGGCCGCGCCGTGCGCTGTGCGCTGGACCAGGCCATGAGCGACGAAACCGCGGTCCTGCGTGACGGCGTTGAAGTCGCGTTCTTCCCGCCGGTGACCGGCGGTTGAGCATCGTGAGCCGGGTCTCGATCCAGAGCGCCGACTTCGACCTCGCGGCCGAGGTCGCGGCTTTGCGCGCGGGCGACGCCGGGGTCGGCGCGGTCGCCACCTTCATCGGCACCGTGCGCGACCGCAACGACGGCAGCGCGGTCAGCAGCATGGAGCTGGAGCACTACCCGGGCATGACCGAACGCGCCATCGAAGCCATGATCGACGAGGCGCAGCAGCGCTTCGACATCCGCGCCGCCCGCGTCGTGCACCGTATCGGAGTGCTGCGGCCCGGCGACCAGATCGTGCTCGTGGCGGTGAGCTCGGCGCACCGCGGCCAGGCCTTCCAGGCCTGCGAGTTCCTGATGGACTACCTGAAGACGCAGGCGCCGTTCTGGAAGAAGGAGACCACGCCCGAGGGCGCGCGCTGGGTCGACGCGCGGGTGGCCGACGACGCCGCGCTGGCGCGCTGGGGCATCCAGGCCAACAACGCGTGAGAAGGTGAGAGTCCTTCGGCCACATCTGCATTTGCTCCCTCTCCCCTCCGGGGAGAGGGCTGGGGTGAGGGGCTGCGCCGGGCACAGTGGTGTTTCGCGGGCCCTCACCCCCACCCTCTCCCAGAGGGAGAGGGAGCAAGTGCGAGAGACCGGCCCTCTCTGAGTCGCGCCCCATGGCCCACCCGATCGACACCCGCCACCTGCGCAACGCGCTCGGCCGCTTCACCACCGGCGTCACCATCATCAGCTGCGTCGACGAGGCGGGTGCCTTCGTCGGCCTCACCGCCAACTCGTTCAACTCGCTTTCGCTCGACCCGCCGCTGGTGCTGTGGTCCTTGCGCGAACCGAGCCCGAGCCTGGAAGCCTTCCTCACCGCGCCACGCTTCGCCGTCAACGTGCTGGCCGAGGCGCAGGTCGACCTGTCGCGGCGGTTCGCATCGGTCGCCGAAGGCCGCTTCAGCGAAGGCGCCTGGGCGCTGGGCGGACACGGCACGCCGGTGCTCGCCGGCTGCACGGCGGTGTTCGAGTGCGCGACGGTGTCGCAGCAGGTCGCCGGCGACCACCGCCTGTTCATCGGCCGGGTGCTGGCCTGCAGCGAGACGGCGCTGCCGCCGCTGGTGTTCCAGTCCGGGCACTACCGCTTGCTGGGGGAAATCCTGTGAGGCTGGAGGCCAAGTGGACATGCAGCGCATGGCGTCGCGCATCCCGGCTGCCGAGTTCCGATGCCTGGGCGACGCCGGTCACATCGCCGATGTCGAACAGCCGGCCGCCTTCAATACCGCCGTCTTGTCCTTCCTGCAGCGGCACTTCCAGGCCCACTGAGAGGTTGAGAGGCCACCCCTGCGCGGGTGCATGGGATGGCCTCTCAACCTCTAAGGAGACGGCCCATGCACATCGCCGGCAATGCGCAGCAACTCACTGCGCAGCAGCGTGAACTGATCGAACTCGCCGCCAGGCTGGGCAGCGAGAAGTTCGCGCCGCGCGCCGCCCTGCACGACCGCGAGGCGAGCTTCCCGTTCGAGAACTACGAAGACCTGCGCCAGGCCGGCCTGCTGGGCATCTGCGTGCCGCAGTCGCACGGCGGGATGGGCGCCGACTTCGCGACCTACGTCATGGTGGCCGCCGAGATCGGCCGCCACTGCGGTGCCACCGCGCTGACCTACAACATGCACGTGAGCTCGACGATGTGGGCCGGCTTCATCGCCGATGCGCTGGACATGAGCCCCGGGCAGCGCGCCGACCACGAACACAACCGCGCCATCCACTACGAGCGCATCGTGCACCACGGCAAGGTCTATTCGCAGCCGTTCAACGAAGGCGGTGCGGCGGCCGCCGGCAAGGCGCCGTGGGGCACGCTGGCGCGGCCGGTGGACGGTGGCTACGAGGTCAGCGGCAAGAAGATCTTTGCCTCGCTTGCCGGCGCCGCCGACTACTACGGCGTGCTGTGCACGCTGGACAAGCCCGGCCAGATGAGAGGTACACAGTGCGATTCGCTGTATCTCGCCGTGCCGGCCGACGCGCCCGGCGTGCAGGTGGTGGGCGACTGGGACCCGCTGGGCATGCGCGGCACGGTCAGCCGCACGCTGCTGCTGGACAACGTGCGGGTGCCGCACAGCGCGCGGCTGATGCCCGAGGGCCTGTACTTCCAGGCCGCGGCGCGCTTCCCGCACATGTTCGCCACGCTGTCGCCCACCTACATGGGCATCGCGCAGGCGGCCTATGACTTCACGGTGGCCTACCTGCGCGCCGAGGTGCCGGGCATGCCGCCGGTGAAGCGCCGCATGTATCCCACCAAGCAGGCGGCAGTGGCCGAGATGCGCATCAAGCTCGAGCAGACGCGCGCGCTGTTCCTGCACAACGCGCGCGACGCCGCGGTCGACCCCGACAAGGACACGCGCATGCGGCTGTACGCCGCGCACTACGCGATCATGGAGAACGCCAACGACATCGCGCGGCTGGCCATCCGCACCTGCGGCGGCCAGAGCATGCTCAAGAGCCTGCCGCTGGAGCGGCTGTACCGCGACAGCCGTTGCGGCAGCCTGATGCTGCCGTGGACGGCCGAGCTGTGCATCGACCGGCTCGGGCGTGAATGCCTGTACGAAGCGGGCGAGCGCGACGAGGCCATCGAGCAGCACCACGCCGAGCGTGCGCCTTGAGTCGCCTCAATGCCGGTTTGCGTGTTGCGGCTTGAATCGTCCGTGGCCAGCCCCACCTTGGCTGCAACCCGGAGGACTTGTTCATGCGTCTCGACAAACTCACCACCGCGTTCCAACAGGCGCTGGGCGACGCCCAGAGCGCGGCCGTGGCCCGCGACAACCCCTACATCGAACCCGCTCACCTGTTGGCGGCGATGCTCGCCCAGCCCGACGGTCCCAAGGCACTGCTCGACCGCGCCGGCGCCAACACCGCGGCGCTGGCCACCGCGATGGAAACCGCCATCCGCAACCTGCCGCAGGTGCAGGGCGGCGGCCAGCCGGTGCAGCCGGGGCGCGACCTGCTGCAGTTGCTGCAGGCGGCCGACAAGGAAGCCACCAAGCGTGGCGACCAGTTCATTGCCAACGAGATGTTCCTGCTGGCGCTGGCCGACAGCAAGACCGACATCGGTGCCGTGGTGCGCGGCCACGGCCTCACGCGCAAGTCGCTCGAAGCGGCGGTGGAGACGGTGCGCGGCGGCCAGAAGGTCGACAGCGCCGAGGCCGAGGGCCAGCGCGAGGCGCTGAAGAAGTACACGCTCGACCTCACCGAACGCGCGCGCCAGGGCAAGCTCGACCCGGTGATCGGCCGTGACGACGAGATCCGCCGCGCCATCCAGGTGCTGCAACGCCGCAGCAAGAACAACCCGGTGCTGATCGGCGAGCCGGGGGTGGGCAAGACCGCCATCGTCGAAGGCCTGGCGCAGCGCATCATCAACGGCGAGGTGCCCGAGAGCCTGAAGGACAAGCGTGTGCTGGTGCTCGACATGGCCGGCCTGCTGGCCGGTGCCAAGTACCGCGGTGAGTTCGAGGAACGGCTGAAGGCCGTGCTCAAGGAAGTGGCTGCCGACCAGGGCCGCATCATCCTGTTCATCGACGAACTGCACACCATGGTCGGCGCCGGCAAGGCCGAGGGCGCCATCGACGCCGGCAACATGCTGAAACCGGCGCTGGCCCGCGGCGAGTTGCACTGCATCGGCGCCACGACACTGAACGAGTACCGCAAGTACGTCGAGAAGGACGCTGCGCTGGAGCGCCGCTTCCAGAAGGTGCTGGTCGACGAGCCCAGCGTCGAGGCCACGGTGGCCATCCTGCGCGGCTTGCGCGACAAGTACGCTGTGCACCACAGCGTGGAGATCACCGACCCTGCCCTCGTCGCCGCGGCGGAGCTCAGCCATCGCTACATCACCGACCGTTTCCTGCCCGACAAGGCGATCGACCTCATCGACGAGGCGGCGGCCAAGGTCAAGATCGAGATCGACTCCAAGCCCGAGGCCATGGACAGGCTCGACCGGCGGCTGATCCAGCTCAAGATCGAGCGCGAGGCGGTGCGCAAGGAAAAGGACGAAGGATCGATCAAGCGCATGGGCCTGATCGAGGAAGAGATCGCCAAGCTCGAGCGCGAAGCCGCCGACCTGGAGGAAATCTGGAAGGTCGAGAAGGCGCAGGCCCAGGGCTCGGCCAACGTCAAGGAAGAGATCGAACGCATCAAGGTCCAGATCGAGGAGTTCAAGCGCAAAGGCGACTTCAACCGCGTCGCCGAACTCCAATACGGCAAGCTGCCCGAGCTGGAGAAGACGCTCAGCGCGGCGCAGGCCAAGGAGACCGGCAAGGCCAAGGGCGCCAAGGAGGGCAAGGGCCCGCAGTTGCTGCGCACCATGGTCGGCGCCGAGGAGATCGCCGAGGTCGTCTCGCGTGCCACCGGCATCCCCGTGAGCAAGCTGATGCAGGGCGAGCGCGACAAGCTGCTGCAGATGGAAGGCAAGCTGCACGAGCGCGTGGTCGGCCAGGAAGAGGCCATCACCGCGGTGGCCGACGCCATCCGTCGCTCGCGTGCCGGCCTGAGCGACCCCAACCGGCCGCTCGGCAGTTTTCTGTTCCTGGGCCCCACCGGCGTCGGCAAGACCGAGCTGTGCAAGGCGCTGGCCGGCTTCCTGTTCGACAGCGACGACCACATGATCCGCATCGACATGTCCGAGTACATGGAGAAGCACTCGGTGAGCCGCCTCATCGGCGCGCCGCCGGGCTACGTCGGCTACGACGAAGGTGGGGCGCTGACCGAGGCCGTGCGCCGCAAGCCCTACAGCGTGCTGCTGTTCGACGAAGTGGAGAAGGCGCACCCGGACGTCTTCAACGTGCTGCTGCAGGTGCTCGACGACGGCCGCCTGACCGACGGCCAGGGCCGCACCGTGGACTTCAAGAACACCGTCATCGTGATGACCAGCAACCTCGGTTCGCACCTCATCATGCAGATGGCCGGGCAGCCCAGCGAGGACATCCGCGACGCGGTGTGGGCCGAGGTCAAGCAGCACTTCCGCCCCGAGTTCCTGAACCGCATCGACGAGACCGTGGTCTTCCACGCACTCGACATGAAGCACATCGAGAACATCGCCCGCATCCAGCTCAAGCTGCTCGAAAAGCGGCTGGAAAAACTGGAGATGAAGCTCGAGGTGTCGCCGGCGGCGCTGGCCGAACTGGCCAAGGTGGGCTTCGACCCGGTGTTCGGCGCGCGGCCGCTGAAGCGGGCGATCCAGCAGCGCATCGAGAACCCGGTGAGCAAGCTGATCCTGCAGGGCAAGTTCGGACCCAAGGACGTGATTCCGGTGGACGTGAGCAAGGGCGAGTTCGCGTTCTCGCGCGTCGTGCACTGAGCGCCGGGGTACGGCGGCGCCCGGGACCCGGTGCGCGGCCGTGCCGTGCGCGCGTGCGTGCTGGGTGGGACAGGCTCCTAGAATCCGATCCCCTGCGCACGCATCGTCGACACTCCACGCCATGAATGCCAAGCCCAACGAAGCCGCTGCCGTGGCACCCGTGGTCGTCGTCGGTGCCGGCCTCGGCGGGCTGGCCACGGCCCTGCTGCTGGCCGACCGCGTGCCGGTGATCGTGCTCGCCAAGCGCCAGCTCGACGAGAGCGCCACCGCCTGGGCGCAGGGCGGCATCGTCGGTGTGCTGGGCTCCGACGACAGCATCGCCTCGCACGTGCACGACACCCAGGACGCCGGCGCCGGGCTGGTGGACGAGCGCGCAGCCCGCTTCATTGCCGAGAACAGCGCAAGCGCCGTGCAATGGCTGGTCGACGCCGGCGTGCCGTTTTCCGGCGACCCCAGCGGCCCGCTGGGCCTGCACCTGACGCGCGAAGGCGGCCACGCGGTGCGCCGCATCGCGCACGCCGCCGACGCCACCGGCCGCGCGATTCAGGACGCGCTGCTGGCGCGTGCCCGCGCCCACCCCAACATCACGCTGCGCGAGCGCTGGATGGCGGTCGACGTGGTGACCTCGCGCCATCTCAAACGCGCGCCACAGGCCGACGCAGGGCCGCGCTGCTGGGGCGTGTATGCGCTGGACATCGACAACGGCCGCGTCGAGACCCTGCCCGCCGCCGCGGTGGTGCTGGCCACCGGCGGCGTGGGCAAGGTCTACCGCTACACCAGCAACCCCGACACCGCCACCGGCGACGGCATCGCGATGGCCTGGCGCGCCGGCTGCCGGGTCGGCAACATGGAATTCATCCAGTTCCACCCGACCTGCCTGTACCACCCCAAGGATCGCACCTTCCTCATCACCGAGGCGCTGCGCGGCGAGGGCGCCCACCTCACGCTGCCCATCACCCGGCAGGGCGACCACGGCGGCACGCGTTTCATGCCGGCGCACGACGAACGCGCCGAACTGGCGCCGCGCGACATCGTGGCGCGCGCGATCGACTTCGAGATGAAGAAACACGGCCTGGACCATGTGTGGCTGGACGCCACGCACCTCGGCGAGACCTTCCTCAAGGAGCACTTCCCGACCATCCACGCGCGCTGCCTGCAACTGGGCATCGACATCGCGCGCCAGCCGATCCCGGTGGTGCCGGCGGCGCACTACACCTGCGGCGGCGTCGTCACCGACCTCGAGGGCCGCACCGACCTGCCGGGACTGTATGCCGTGGGCGAGGCCACCTACACCGGGCTGCACGGTGCCAACCGGCTGGCCAGCAATTCGCTGCTCGAATGCGTGGTGCTGGGCCGCAGCTGTGCCGAGCGCATCCTGCGCGAGCCGCCGCTGGTGTTGCCGCCACTGCCGCCCTGGGACGAAAGCCAGGTCGAGGATGCCGACGAGCAGGTCGTCATCTCGCACAACTGGGACGAGCTGCGGCTGCTGATGTGGAACTACGTCGGCATCGTGCGCACGACCAGGCGGCTGGAGCGCGCACTGCACCGCATCAAGCTGCTGCGCGGCGAGATCGACGACTACTACGCCAACTTCCGCGTCAACCGCGACCTGCTCGAGCTGCGCAACCTGGTGGTGTGTGCCGAGCTCATCGTGCGCTCGGCGCTGCGCCGCCACGAAAGCGTCGGACTGCACTACAGCCGCGACTTCCCGCACGCGCTGCCGGTGAGCTTCCCGACCGTGCTGACGCGGCCGGCACGCAGCGAGCCGCGCTAGGGCCCGCGACGCGGGCCGGGCTGAAACGCGCGGTTCAGGCCGGGCCCAGCACGCGCATCGAGAAGTCGACCGCGCGCAGGTCCTTGGTCAGCCTGCCGATCGAAATGCGGTGCACGCCCGTGGCGGCGATGGCGCGCAGCTGATCGATCTGCACGCTGCCCGAGACCTCGAGCAGCGCGCGGCCGGCGTTGAGGGCCACGGCCTCGCGCATGCGCTGGAGGTCGAAGTTGTCGAGCAGCACGCTAGTGGCACCGGCGGCCAGCGCTTCCTGCAACTGCGCCAGCGTCTCGACCTCGATCTGGATCTCGACGCCGGCGTCCAGCGCGCGCGCGTTGGCCAAGACCTGGGCCACGCCGCCTGCGGCGGCGATGTGGTTCTCCTTGATCAGGATGCCGTGCCACAGCGCCAGGCGCTGGTTGCGTCCGCCGCCCACGCGCACGGCGTACTTCTGCGCCTGCCGCAGCCCCGGAATCGTCTTGCGCGTGTCGAGGATGGCGCAACCTTCTGGCAGCGGCGAGGCGCCGGCCACGGCGTCGACATGCTGGCGCGTCACGGTGGCGGTGGCCGACAGCAGCTGGATGAAGTTGAGCGCCGGGCGTTCGGCCGCGAGCAGTGCGCGCGCGTCGCCGCGCAGCGTGACCACGGTCTGGTCCGGCTGCATCCAGGCGCCTTCGTCGACCTGCCAGTCGACCGCCGCCGCGGCGTCGAGTGCGTGAACGACGCCGTCGAACCAGTCGCGGCCGCACAGCGCGGCGGCCTCGCGCACGATGACGCGCGCCTGCACCTGCTGGCCCGCGGGCACCAGCCGGCCGGTCCAGTCGCCGGTGCCGATGTCCTCGGCCAGCGCGTCGTGGATGTTGCGCTGGCGCGCCTCCTCCAGCGTCTCGTCGTGGTCGGCGAAACGCATCATGCGACGCCGACGTTGGGCACGAAGCCGCTCTTGGGCAGCGCCAGGCTGCCGGGGTGGGCCTGGACGAAGTCGAGCATGCGCTCGATGCAGTGCAGCGCCTGGCTGCGCACCGGTTCGGGCACCAGCACTTCGCCGCTGCCGGCTTCCAGGCAGGCGACCACGCCCTGCATCGCGTTCATCGCCATCCACGGGCAGTGCGCGCAGCTCTTGCAGGTGGCGCTGACGCCGGCGGTGGGCGCCTCGAGCAGCGTCTTGCCCGGTGCCAGCTGGCGCATGCGGTGCATGAGTCCCTTGTCGGTGCCGACGATGTAGGTGCTGGCGCTGCCGTTGACGACGGCGGTGAGCAACTGCGTCGTCGAACCCACCACGTCGGCCTGCGCCACCACGCTGCGCGGCGACTCGGGGTGCACGAGCACCATCGCGCCCGGGTGCTGGCGGCGCAGCAGCTCAAGCTCCAGGCCCTTGAATTCGTCGTGCACGATGCAGTCGCCTTGCCACAGCAGCATGTCGGCGCCGGTTTGCTCCTGGATCCAGCGGCCGAGGTGGCGGTCGGGTGCCCACAGCACCTTGTGGCCCTGGGCATGCAGGTGCGAGACGATGGCCAGCGCGCAAGAGCTGGTCACCATCCAGTCGGCGCGCGCCTTTACCGCTGCGCTGGTGTTGGCGTAGACGACGACCTGGCGCTCGGGGTGGGCGTCACAGAAGGCCGCAAAGGCGTCTGCTGGGCAGCCCAGGTCCAGCGAGCAGGTGGCTTCGAGGTCGGGCATCAGCACGCGCTTGTCGGGCGACAGGATCTTGGCGCTTTCGCCCATGAAGCGCACGCCGGCCACCACCAGCGTTCGCGCCGGGTGGTCGCGGCCGAAGCGCGCCATCTCCAGCGAGTCGGCGACGCAGCCGCCGGTGGCCAGCGCCAGGTCCTGCAGGTCGCCGTCGACGTAGTAGTGCGCCACCAGCACCGCGTTGTGTTGCTTCAGCAGTTCGGCGGCGCGGTCGCGGGCCCGGGCCCGTTCGGCCGCGCCCAGCGGCGGCTGCACCTTGGCCCAGGCCTGTGCGGTGGACGAGACGCCGCGGGCGTCCTGCCGGGTGTAGTCGTAGAGCACGGCGGTCATCGGTGTGTCCTTGCCTTCGGGGTCGGAATGGTAGCGGCCCACGAGGGCCACAGGCGGCTTAGGATATGCCCCCTTGCGCCCGCCCTGACCGACCGCCGCCCATGGCCACCCTGACCGCCACCGCACCGCTGCGCCACGACGCGTCGACGATCGGCGTCGTCAGCATTGCGCATGGCCTGTCGCACTTCTGCCAGCTCATTGTGCCGCCGCTGTTTCCGTGGATCGGTGTCTCCTTCGGCCTCAGCAACACGCAGCTCGGGGCCCTGATGTCGGTGTTCTTCGTCGTTTCGTTCCTGGGCCAGGCGCTGGCCGGCTTTGTCGTCGATCGCTATGGCGCGACGCGGGTGCTCTACGGCGGCCTGGCACTGATCGGCGTCGCCGCGCTCGGCCTGGGCGCCAGCCCGTCGTACGCCGTGATGCTGGTCTTCATGGCGCTGGCCGGGCTGGGCAACTGCGTCTTCCACCCGGTGGACTTTTCCATCCTCAACGCCCGCGTCAGCGCGCCGCGCCTGGGGCATGCGTATGCCGCGCACGGCATCTCGGGCAACCTGGGCTGGGCGCTGGCGCCGGTATTCGTGGTCGGCATCGCGCATGGCACCGGTTCCTGGCGCGCGGCGCTGTTCGCGGTGGCCGGGCTCGTGGCCGCCGCGCTGGTGGGCGTGTGGTTGTTGCGGGCCTGGCTGGTCGTCGAAGCGGCGCCGCCGGCGGCTGCAGCCGTACAGGGCACACCGGCTGCCGCCAGCGCCAGCACTTTCGACTTCCTGCGCCTGCCGGCGGTGTGGTCGTGTTTCGCCTTCTTCTTCGTCTTTGCGCTGGCACTGGGCAGCCTGCAGACCTTCGCGCCGGCGGCGGCAGGCCAGTTGCATGGCGTGCCGGCGGCGCAGGTGGCGGTGTGCCTGTCGATCTACATGGCCTGCGCGGCGGCGGGCATGGTCTTCGGCGGCTACCTGGTGCGCGACCCGCAACGCAGCGCGCGCATCGTGGCCACGGGCTTCGGCATCTCGGCCACCGTGGCGCTGCTCATCGGCCTGGGCAGCTGGCCGGCGATCATGGTGCCGGTGCTGTTCGGCGTGATGGGCTTCGGCGGCGGCATCGCCGGCCCATCGCGCGACCTGCTCGTCAAGCAGGCGACGCCGGCGGGCGCCACCGGGCGTGTCTACGGCGTCGTCTATTCGGGCCTGGACGTCGGCATGACGATCGCGCCGCTGGTCTTTGGCGCGCTGATGGACGCCGGTGCCTACCGCGGCGTCTGGCTCGGCGTGGCGCTGGCACATCTGGTGCTGATCGCCACTGCGTTCAACGTCAAGCGCCGCTGGCGGCCGGCGCCGTCGCCGGCGGCTGCTGCCTGATACGGCATCGCGTACGAACGCACAAGAAGGCAAGCGGGCGATGCGGGCCGTTCCCCCTACCCAGGAACCTGCACCGGTGTGAACTGTATGGCCCCCTCTCCCGCCTGGGCGGGAGAGGGCTGGGGTGAGGGTGGGAGGGGCACGCACGACCCTCACCCCAACCCTACCCAGGAACCATGCACCCATGTGGACTGCATGGCCCCCTCTCCCGCCTGGGCGGGAGAGGGCTGGGGTGAGGGTGGGAGGGGCACGCACGACCCTCACCCCAACCCTCTCCCACAAGTGGGAGAGGGGGCAATACCCGCGGTTCCTGGTAACGAGCCGGCGCCGCCAAGTGACGCATAGGTCTCTCCCGCTGGGCGGGAGAGGGGACAGTTCCTGAATCGTCGGTCGCACTCCGGTATCAGACGCAGTCGCGGTGGCGCTGGATGCAGGTGTCGAGCACCTCGCCGCCATCGCGCTGCCACCAGTTCTTGGCCGAGAAGATCTCGACCTCGCTGTAGCCCGCGTAGCCCTGCGCCTCGACCAGCGCGCGCAGACCGCGCAGGTCGATCACGCCGTCGCCCATCATGCCGCGGTCCTCTAGCAGGTCGGTGGTCGGCACCAGCCAGTCGCAGACGTGCAGGGCGAGCAGCCTTTCGCGGCCGGCGCGCGCGATCTGCTGCGCCAGCTTGGGGTCCCACCAGACGTGGTAGGCGTCCACCGCCACGCCGATGGCGCCGCTGCGCCCGGGGTCCAGCGCGTCGCACAGGTCCAGCGCCTGCTCCAGCGTGTTGATGCAGGCGCGGTCGGCGGCGTACATCGGGTGCAGCGGCTCGATGGCCAGCGGCATGCCGCGTTCACGCGCGTCGGTCAGCAGCGCGGCCACGCTCTCGGCGACCTGCGCGCGCGCAGCGGCCAGGTCCTTGTGCGCCGGGCGCCCGGCCAGCGCGCCGGGCAGGCCACCGACCACCAGCACCAGACAGGCGGCGCCGAGTTCGCAGGCTTCGTCGAGCGCGCGCCGGTTGTCGTCGCGCACGGCCTGGCGGCCGGCGTCGCTGCTGTAGGTGAACATGCCGCCGCGGCAGTAGCCCGACAGCTCGAAGCCGTGCGACTTCACCGCGCGTGCCGTGGCTGCCAGCCCGGCGGCGTGGACCTGGTCGCGCCAGGGCGAGACGGCGCGGATGCCGCGCGCCGCGCAGGCGTCCAGGATCTGCAGCAGCGGCCAGTCCTGCCCGCGCTGCTTGCGCACCGTGGCGGTGTTGATCGACAGCCAGCGGTGGTCGGCGGTGAAGTCCCTCAAGCCGACACCCCGTGCAGCGCCAGCAGGTGGCGCATCCGAGCCACCGAACGTTCCGGGTCTTCCACCAGGCCTGCCGCGTCGGCGAGCCGGAACAGTTCGCACAGGTGCGGCAGGGAACGCGTGCTCTGCTGGCCGCCGACCATCACGAAATGGTCCTGGTGGCCGTTCAGCCAGGCCATGAAGACGACGCCGGTCTTGTAGAACCGTGTCGGCGCGCGGAAGATGTGGCGCGACAGCGGCACCGTGGGCGCCAGGATGGCGTGGAAGCGCGCCTCGTCGCCAGCCGCCAGCGCCGCCAGCGCGGCACTCGCCGCCGGCGCGATGGCGTCGAAGATGCCCAGCAGTGCGTCGCTGTGGCGGTGCGTCGGTGCGCTGCCGATGCCGTCGCCGGCGATCAGCTCGGCATAGTTGAAGTCGTCGCCGGTGTACATGCGCACGCCGGCCGGCAGCTGGCGGCGCATGGCGATTTCCTGCTCCTTGTCGAGCAGCGAGATCTTGATGCCGTCGACCTTGGACGCGTGCGCCTGGATGATGCCCAGCGCCGTGTCCATGGCCTCGCGGGTATCGGCGCTGCCCCAGTAGCCTGTCAGCGCCGGGTCGAACATGTCGCCCAGCCAGTGCAGGATCACCGGTTCGCGGGCCTGGCTCAGCACGCGGTCGTAGACGCGTTCGTAGTCGGCCGGGCTGCGCGCCACGCGCGCCAGCGCGCGGCGGGCCCGCACGATCACCTTGCCGCCCCGCGCCACGCTGGCGGCCATCGGCTCTTCGTAGGCGCGGATCACGTCGTCCACCGAACGCGCGGCCTCGGGCGCCAGCTGGTCGGTGCCGCAGCCGCTGGCCAGGAAGGCACCGGGCACGTCGCGCGCAGCTTCGATCGAATGGCGGATCAGCTCCAGCGAAGTCGGCCAGTCGAGGCCCATGCCGCGTTGCGCGGTGTCCATGGCCTCGGCCACGCCCAGACCCATGGACCACAGGCGGCGGCGGTAGGCGATGGTGGCGTCCCAGTCGATCGCGCACTCCAGCCAGGGGTCGATGGCGGCGCGGGCATCGGCCACCACGTGGGCAGCAGAGTAGGCGATGCGCGTGAGCTTGGTGCCGGGTGTGGCCGGCGTGAACGAGCCCGGGCCGCGCAGCGTGTAGGGCTGCAGCGTGCCGTCAGCGGCAGGGAGTCGAAGTTGCATGGAGGATTCTCAGGCAAGGTTCATGCGCGGATCCGGCTCCGCCGGTCCGCTGCATGCGCCCCCTCGGGGGGCAGCGACCGGTAGGGAGCGTGGGGGCTCAGATCTCCAGCGGCGGCACGTCGATCCAGCGCCGTTCGCGCCACGACTGCAAGGCGGCTTCGACCAGCTGCACGCCCTTGGCGCCCTCGGGCAGGGTCCAGCGGTAGGGCGCGTCCTCGACGACGTGGCGGATGAAGGCCTCCCACTGGATCTTGAAGCCGTTGTCATAGGTCTCGGTGTCGGGCACCTCCTGCCACTGGCCGAAGAAGTCCATGCTCTGCTCGACGTCGGGGTTCCACACCGGCCGCGGCGTCGTCACGCGGCTCTGCGCACGGCAGTCCTGCAGCCCGGCCACCGCCGAACCATGCGTGCCGTCGACGTGGAAGGTCACCAGGTCGTCGCGCCGCACGCGCGTCGTCCACGAGCTGTTGACCTGCGCAATGACCGGCTCGCCCTGTTCGCCCTTGAGCTGGAAAGTGGCGTAGGCGGCGTCGTCGGCGGTGGCGGTGTAGGGCTGGCCGGCTTCGTCCCAGCGTTGCGGGATGTGCGTCGCACCCAGGCACGACACCGACTGCACCTCGCCGAACAGGTTGTCCAGCACATAGCGCCAGTGGCAGACCATGTCCAGAATGATGCCGCCACCGTCTTCGGCGCGGTAGTTCCAGCTCGGGCGCTGGATCGGCTGCAGGTCGCCTTCGAAGACCCAGTAGCCGAATTCGATGCGCACGCTGAGGATGCGGCCAAAGAAGCCGGCGCGCTTGAGCATCGCGAGCTTGCGCAGCCCGGGCAGGAACAGCTTGTCCTGCACGGCGCCGTGCTTGAGGCCCGAGCCCTGCGCCAGGCGCGCGATCTCCACCGCTTCGTTGAGGTTGGTGGCGATCGGCTTTTCGCAGTAGACGTGCTTGCCCGCGCGCAGCGCCTGCGCCAGCAGGGTGGGGCGCATCTGCGTCGTGCCGGCGTCGAAGAACACCGTGTCGTCGGCATTCGCCAACGCCGCATCCAGGTTGGTGCCCCAGCGTTCGATGCCGTGGGCACGCGCCAGGGCTTCGATCTTCCCGGCGTCGCGGCCGATCAGCACCGGGTCGGGCATGACCTTGCTGCCGTCGGCGAGCAGCACGCCGCCTTGCCGGCGGATGGCGACGATGGAGCGGATCAGGTGCTGGTTCATGCCCATGCGCCCGGTCACGCCGTGCATCACGATGCCCAGCCGCTTCGTTGCCATGTGGTGGTCCTCGCGTGTTCACGTTCCCTGTCTGGTGAATTACTGTAAGTCCGCCCTGCGGCGGCGTCAAGCTACGGCCTCTCAGGGGCCTTTGATCTTGACGCCTTCGAGACGGGCGCATAGCATGATTCATCACTAATCAGTTAACACGACGGAGTTGCCCATGCCCAGGATCCGGACCACGGTCGTCGGCTCGTACCCGATCCCCGACTGGCTCGTTGCCAACCCGTCCGAGCAGGCGCTGATGGACGCCACGCGCGTCGTCATCGGCACCCAGGAACAGGCCGGCGTCGACGTGGTCTGCGACGGCGAGCTCTACCGCTTCGACATCAACCACCCCGAAACCAACGGCATGATCGAGTACTTCGTGCGGCCGATGGACGGCATCACGCAGCGCTTCTCGTTCGACGACCTCATCGCCTACCGTTCCAGCAGCGGCATGAAGTTCCGCACCCGCCCGCCGGGCACCGTGATCGGCCCCATCGGCCACGGCAGCCTGGACCTGCCGCTGGCCTGCGCACGCGCCAAGGCGCTGGCCACCCGCACCTTCAAGTTCACCGTCACCGGGCCGCACATGCTGGCCAAGACGCTGATCAACAGGCATTACAGCGACACGCCGGAACTGGCGCACGCGATCGCCGACGCGCTGGCGGCTCAGGTGCGGCACCTCGACGCCGACGTCGTGCAGATCGACGAAGCCAACCTGCCCGGCCACCCCGAGGAATGGGAATGGGCGGCGTCGGCGATGAACCGCGTGCTCGACGCCGTTGCGGGCACGCCGGCGGTGCACCTGTGCTTCGGCAATTACGGCGGGCAAACGGTGCAGAAGGGCACCTGGGACCGCTTGATGAACTACCTCAATGCGCTGCACGCCGACCACGTGGTGCTGGAATGCGCGCACCGGCCGGTGGACGAACTGCTGGCCTTCCGCGACCTCAAGCCCGAGATCGGCTTCGGCCTCGGCGTCGTCGACATCAAGGCCACCGACGTTGAAAGCGCCGACCAGGTGGCGCGTGCCATCGAACGCGCCGAGCAGGTGCTGGGCGCCGGGCGCGTGAAGTACATCCACCCCGACTGCGGCTTCTGGATGCTCAAGCGCCCGATTGCCGACGCCAAGATGCGGGCCTTGAGCCTGGGCCGCGACCGTTTCGAAGGCATCGCGTCGTGATGCGCACGGGAGATGCCACCACGGCCCCGCTGCCCAGGCGATTCGAAGACGTCGAGGCCCTCGAGACCTACATGAGCGAGCCGACGCCGGGGCTCGTGGCCGATCTGGCGCGCGTCGACGGCGACATCATGGTGCTCGGCGTGGGCGGCAAGATGGGGCCCACGCTGGCGCGCATGGCGCGCCGCGCGGCGCCCGGCCGGCGCATCATCGGCGTCGCGCGTTTCAGCGACCCGGCGTTGCGCGCATCGCTGGAGCACCACGGTGTCGAGTGCATCGCCTGCGACCTGCTCGACCGCGACGCGCTGCGGCGCCTGCCCAACGCGGCCGACGGCGTGCGCAACCTGGTCTTCATGGCCGGGCACAAGTTCGGCGCCGCGGACAACCCGTCGCTGACCTGGATGATGAACGTCGGCGTGCCGGCGATGGTGGCCGAGACCTTCCGCGAGCTCCGCATCGTCGCTTTCTCCACCGCCTGCGTCTACCCGTTCGTGCCGGTGAACGGCCCAGGGGCCGGCGAGCAGGTGCCGGCGATGCCGCCGCCGGGCGATTACGCCTGGTCCTGCGTCGGCCGCGAGCGCATGTTCGAGCATGGCTCGCAGCGCTGGGGGACGCCGGGGCGGCTGCTGCGGCTGTCCTATGCCATCGACATGCGCTACGGCGTGCTCCACGACGTGGCCAGCAGCGTGTTCGCGGGCCGGCCGGTGGACGTGACGATGGGGTACGCCGATGTCATCTGGCAGGGCGACGCCAACGAGCAGGCGCTGCGCCTGCTGGCGCATTGCACGACACCGGCGACGCCGATCAACGTCACCGGAGCGCGGCACACCCCCGTGCGCTGGCTGGCTGCCGAGTTCGGCCGCCGCTTCGGCCGCACGCCGGTGATCACCGGGCAGGAAGCGTCCACCGCCTGGCTCCTCGACACGACGCAGGCGCAGGCGCTGTTCGGGCTGCCACGCGTGCCGGTCGAGACCATGATCGACTGGGTCGCCGACTGGGTGCAGCGCGGCGGGCCGAGCCTGGGCAAACCGACGCACTTCTCGACCCGCGATGGCAAGTACTGAGCGCGGACCGGGGGCGCCGCTGCGGGCTCCCGAGAGCCTGGCGAAGGCCGACGCGCCAGCCGGCGCGGCGGCCGAGCCGGATCCACCTGCCGTCGTCCAGGCGCTGACGGCGGCCGACCTGCCGGGCGCTCTGGCACTGTCGGTGTCGGCCCACTGGAACCAGAACGAAGCCGACTGGCGCACGATGCTGTGCCTCGGGCAGGGCTGGGGCATCCAGGCCCCCGGCGCCGACGGCCACCGGACGCTGGCCGCATCGACGGTGGTGCTGCCCTACGGCGCCGACTTCGCCTGGGTCAGCATGGTGCTGGTGCGGCCCGGGTTTCGCCGCCGGGGCTATGCCAGCGTGCTGCTGCGCCATGCGCTCGACGCGCTGGCTGCGCAAGGCCGAGCGGCCATCCTGGACGCCACGCCCGCCGGCCACGCGGTCTATGCGCAGGCGGGTTTTCGCGACACCTGGGGCCTTGCCCGCTGGCGGCGTGAAGCCCGCGCCACCCTGTCGCCGGCAGCAGGCCGCCCAGCGGCCCCACCGACGCGCGCGCTGGCAGACAGCGACTGGCCGGCCATCCAAGCGCTGGATGTGCCGGCCTTCGGCGCCAGCCGCATGCCCTTGCTGCGTGCGCTGGCGCAGCGCCTGCCGCAGGCGGCGCGCGTGGTGGAGGAGGGCGGTCGCCTGCGGGGTTTCGTGCTCGGCCGCGACGGCCGCGAGGCCAGCCAGATCGGCCCGCTGCTGGCCGACGACGCCAGCACGGCACTGGGCCTCGTGGCCGACGCACTGCAGGCACTGCCGGGGCCGGTCTACGTGGATCTGCTGGCCGGCCGAGATGTCCTGCAGGCCTGGCTGCAGCAGCAGGGTTTCGGCTTCCAGCGCTCGTTCACGCGCATGGTGCATGGCCGAACGACAGCGCCGGGCGAACCCGGCGCGATCATGCTGGCGGCCGGCCCGGAACTGGGTTGACCGGACCCGGCCGCGGCAGCGTCTACTTGGTCATCTTGACCGAGCGGTCGAGGAACTCGTTGGTGTACGTCGTCTTGACGTCGAAAGTCTTGTCCAGCCCGATGAACTCGCGCACCAACTCGTAGTCGGCCGCCATGCGCGCGTCGTCGTGGATGCCCAGCGCCACTTCGCGCGAGTGCTTGTCGCTCATCAGCTTCTCGACCAGGCTCCAGTTGGTGAGCTCGTTGTCGAACTTGAGCGCGCCGTTGGCGTCGATCAGCGCCTGCACGCAGGGGTTGGGCTCCTTCACGCAGGCGGCAAAGGCGCGCTGTGTGACCTTCACGAACCTATCGACCAGCGGCCGGTTGGCCTCCAGGAACTTGGCGTTGACGATGATCGAGTTGCCGTAGGGGTTCAGGCCGGCATCGCGCCAGGCCAGGAAACCCATGTCGTCGCCCAGTTCACGCTGGAAGATGTGGTGGATGTTGTAGAACGAGGTCGTGACGTCGATCGACTTGGCCTTCAGCGACGCGAGCTTGGCGTTGGCGTCGATGTTGACCCAGGTCACCGACTTCGGATCGATCTTGTTGGCCTTGGCCAGTGCCGGCCACATCACGCGCGCGCCGTCGGCCGCGGGATTGCCGATCTTCTTGCCGACGAAGTCCTTCACGCCGGTGATGCCCGAGCTCTTCAGCCAGTACATGCCCTGCGGCGAGTTGGCATAGACGTTGAACACCGCCACCGTGTCGGCGCCCTTGCCCTTGGCGACGAGCACGCCGCCCATGTCGGCCAGGCCGAGCGGGCTGGCGCCGGCGCCTACGCGCTGCGTCGCCAGCGCCGAACCCTTGCCGGGCTCGATGTTGAGCTCGATGCCTTCCTTGGCGTACCAGCCCAGCTTCTTGGCGTAGTAGTAGGGCGCGTGGTCGCCGCCCGGCACCCAGTTGAGGACGAAGTCGATCGACTTCTGCGCGTGCGCCGAAGCCGATGCGAACACGGCCGCGACGGCGGCGCCGAGTATCAGTCGCTTGTTCATGCTGTCTCCTGAAGTCTGCAGGGGGATGAAGTGTGCGGCTCCGGCGGCGCGGAGCCGAACGCGTTGACGGACCTTCGCCGGTCAGCTACAGTAAATTCACCGGCTGGTGATTTGACGAGCCAGTATAGAACAGCGGGGTCGCTTTCCCCCATGCCTGCACACGGCGCCCATCCCGAGTTTTCCCCTATGTTTTCACACTGGTCCGAATGGCCCGCCGAGACGCTGGCGCTGCTGCGCCGGGGCACCGTGATCCCGGCGCATCCACTGGCGCTGGACGGCGCGCGCCGGCTCGACGCCAGGCACCAGTGCGCACTCACGCGCTACTACATCGACGCCGGTGCCGGCGGTCTGGCGGTGGGGGTGCACTCGACGCAATTCGCCATCCGCGAGGCCGGCCTCTACGAGCCGGTTCTCGAGCTCGCCGCGCGCACGGCACGTGCCTGGACGCAGCGGCCGCTGGTGCTGATCGCGGGCCTGGCCGGGCGCACCGGACAGGCCTGTGCCGAAGCGCGCGTGGCGCGCTCGCACGGCTACCACGCCGGCATGCTGTCGCTGGCGGCGATGAAGGGCGCAACGGTCGATGAACTGGTCGCGCACTGCGAGGCCGTCGCAGCGGTCATGCCGCTGGTCGGCTTCTACCTGCAGAGCGCCGTCGGCGGCATCCACCTGCCGGCGGCCTTCTGGCAGCGCTTCGCCGCCATCGACAACGTCGTCGCCATCAAGATGGCGCCGTTCGACCGTTACCGCACGCTCGACGTGGTGCGCGGCGTGGTTGCGGCGGGGGCCGAGGAGCGTGTGACGCTGTACACCGGCAACGACGACCACATCGTGCTCGACCTGCTGGTGCCGTACGCCGTGCGCCAGGGCACGGAGGAGGTCACGGTGCGCATCCGCGGCGGCCTGCTCGGGCACTGGAGCGTATGGACGCACAACGCCGTGGCGCAGCTGGAGCGCATCCACCGTGCCGTGCAAGCGGGCGCGGTGGACGCGGCGCTGCTGGCGCTGGACTCGCGCGTCACCGACTGCAACAGCGCCTTCTTCGACGCCGCCAACGGTTTCGCCGGCTGCATCCCCGGCTGCCACGAGGTGCTGCGCCGGCAAGGCCTGCTGCAAGGCATCACCTGCCTGGATCCGGACGAAACGCTGTCGCCGGGCCAGGCCGAAGAGATCGACCGCGTCTGCCGCGAACACGCCGACCTCGGCGACGATGCCTTCGTCGCCGCGAACCTGAGCCGCTGGCTGACCTAAGACCGCGTCGTACCCCATGGACCTTCTGAACTCCAAGCTCGGGCGCTACACGCTGGGCGTGATCGCACACCTGCTGCTGCTGCTGGCGTGGTACCTCTTCGTGAGCCTGGGCGACGTGCCGCGGTTCGTGATGCCGTCGCCGGCCGACACGCTGGCAGCCCTGTTCGTCTCGGACTACGGCTGGTGGGCCAACACCCTGGTCACGGCCACCGAAATCTTCGGCGGTTACACGCTGGCGCTGGTGGTCGGCGTGCTGCTGGCGCTGCTGTTCACCTGGTCGAAGACGCTCGAGTCGCTGATGCTGCCGCTGCTCGTCACGCTGAACATGATTCCGAAGGTGGCGCTCGGGCCGCTGATCATCGTCTGGTTCAAGTACGGCGTGTTCCCGAACTCGATGATGGCGTTCTCGATCGCGGTGTTCCCGATCCTGCTGACGACGGCACGCGGGCTGCGCGAGATCGAACCCGAGTTGCTCGACCTCGTGCGCTCGCTGCGCGGCTCGCGCTGGCAGCTGTTCACCAAGATCCAGCTGCCGGGCGCGCTGCCGTATGTCTTCGCCGGCATGAAGGTGGCCGCGATCCTGGCCGTGGCCGGCGCCATCGTCGGCGAATTCCTCGGCTCCGACCGCGGGCTGGGCTACCTGATGCTGCAGGTGCAGGTGACGCTGGACACGCCCGCCATGTTCATGGCGGTGATCCTGATCACCCTGCTCGGCATGCTCCTGTACGGCATCGTCATGCTGCTCGAGCACCTCTTCGTCGTCAAGGACGCGCGCGTCTCATGAGCACCCCGGCCACCGAAATGCCACCCGCGACGGCATCCGCTGCCGGCGCGGCCGCGGAACCCTTCATCCACCTGGCGGGGGTCAGCAAGGTCTACCGCAGCGGCCGCAAGGAGCACCTGGCGATCTCGGACGCGACCTTCGACGTCCAGCCCGGCGAACTGGTGGCCCTCGTCGGTCCGTCGGGCTGTGGCAAGTCGACGCTGTTGAAGATCCTGGCCGGTTTGCACGGCCACGACCAGGGCACCGTGCGCATCGGCTCGGCCAGCCACCCCTTCGACCCGGCGCGCGACGTCGGCATGGTGTTCCAGGCGCCGCTGCTGCTGAAGTGGCGCCGCACCCTGGACAACGTGCTGCTGCCGGCGGAGCTGCTGGGCCTGCCGATGGCGGCCGCCAAGGAGCGTGCGCGCGAACTGCTCGCGCTGGTCGGCCTCACCGGCTACGAAGACAAGTACCCATACGAGCTGTCCGGCGGCATGCAGCAGCGCGCGGCGATCGCACGCGCGCTGATCCACGACCCCAAGCTGGTGCTGATGGACGAACCCTTCGGCGCACTGGACGCGCTGACGCGCGAGAAGATGAACCTGGAGTTGCTGCGCATCTGGAAGGAGTCGGGCAAGACCATCGTCTTCGTCACGCACGGCATCTCGGAGGCTGTCTTCCTGGGCTCCCGCGTCGTCGTCTTCACTGCCGGCCCGGCGCGCATGGCCGACAACTTCGAGATCCACCTGCCGCACCCGCGCACGCTGGACATGAAGACGCAGGAGCAGTTCGGCGTCTACACGCGGCGCATCTACCGGCTGCTGGGCATGGAGTGAGGCGCGCTCAGTCGCGCACCAGGTAGCCCAGCACGAGGTCGTTCATGTGTGACAGCCGCTCGACCTGCGCCTTGGCGCCGAGCAGGTCGCGGTCGAAGATCGTCGACAGCGTATGGCAGTTGCCGAGGTAGAAGTACGACAGCCCGGCGATCGAGATGTAGAGCTGCACCGGGTCGACGCCGGCCCGGAACAGGCCGGCCTTGTGGCCGCGCTCCAGCACGCCGGCAAGGGTCTGCACCAGCGGTGAGTGCATGCTGCGCACCTTGGCCGACTGTTTCAGGTGCCGCGCCCGGTGCAGGTTCTCGCTGTTGAGCAGGGACAGGAATTCGGGGTGGGCGATGTAGTAGTTCCAGGTGAACGAGATCAGGCGCCGGATGGCCTCGATCGGGTCGACCTGCGTCAGGTTCAAGTCCTGCTCCTCGCCGCGTATGCCTTCGTAGGCACGCTCGAGCACGGCCAGGAACAGGCTGTCCTTGTTCTCGAAGTAGTAGTAGATGAGGCGCTTGTTGACGCCGGCGCGTTCGGCGATGCGGTCCATGCGTGCGCCGCCCAGGCCGTGCGCCGCGAACTCGCCGAGGGCGGCATCGAGGATGTCGCGCTGCGAGCGGTCGGCGTCGCGCGGGCGGGGCTCTGCGGCGGGCGTCTGGGGCATGGCGGGTGAGGCGCTGGTTTTTTCAGGTCCGTGGTCGGCGACAAGTCCATGCCGGACGCGAGCCCGGCGCGGGCCGACACGGCGCGGGCTGCATGCGGCGTCGGCAGTGTAGGCGTGCCGGGCACGACGGGCGGGCCTGGCCGCCGCCCGGCAGCACGGGCCGAGTCGGAGCAGCGCGTTCCCTGGGCCGCGATCAGCCCTTACAGTGTGCGCATGTCCGCACCTGAAACCACCCCCTCCCGCCCCGCCGGCCACGCGCTGGTGGAAGCCCTCGTCGCCCAGGGCGTGCACACCTGCTTCGGCGTGCCGGGTGAAAGTTACCTGGCCGTGCTCGACGGCTTCCACGAGCACCGCGAACGCATCCGCTTCGTGGCCTGCCGGCAGGAAGGCGGCGCGGCCTTCATGGCCGAGGCACAGGGCAAGCTGAGCGGGCGGCCCGGCATCTGTTTCGTGACGCGCGGGCCCGGCGCCACCAACGCCAGCATCGGCGTGCACACGGCCTTTCAGGACTCCACGCCGATGATCCTGTTCGTCGGCCAGGTGGCCAGCGACCAGCGCGACCGCGAGGCCTTCCAGGAGCTCGACTACCGGCAGATGTTCGGCCCCGGCACGCTGGGCCTGGCCAAGTGGGTGGGCGAGGTGCAGCACGCCGACCGCCTGCCCGAGTACATCGCGCGCGCCTTCCACACCGCGATGCAGGGCCGCCCCGGCCCGGTGGTGCTGGTGTTGCCCGAGGACATGCTCACGCAGTTGACCGCGGCACCCGTGTTGCCACGCGTGGAACCGGTGCGCGCGTGGCCGGCGCCGGGGGGTCTGCGCGACCTGCGGGCACTGCTGTCGGCGGCACAGCGGCCGATCGTCATCGCCGGCGGCTCGGGCTGGGACGCCGAGGCCGCTAGCGCGCTGCAGCGTTTTGCCGAGAACTGGCAATTGCCGGTGGCCTGTGGCTGGCGTTTCCAGGACACCTTCGACAACCGGCACGAGCTGTACGCCGGCGACGTGGGCATCGGCATCAGCCCCAAGCTGGCAGCGCGCATCCGCGCCGCCGACCTCGTCATCGCCCTGGGCGTGCGCCTGGGCGAGATGACCACCGGCGGCTACACGCTGCTGCAGGCACCGCAGCCGGCGCAGAGGCTCGTTCACATCCACGCCGGCGCCGAGGAACTGGGCCGCGTCTACGCTGCCGACCTGCTGCTGCAGGCGTCCATGGCCTGTGCCGCCAAGGCGCTGGAAACGCTGGCTGCCCCCGCCACGGTATCGTGGGCGGCGCATGCGGCGGCGGCGCACGCCGACTACGAGGCCAACCTCGTGGCGCCGCCGGTCGAGCCGCTGGACCTGGCGGTGGTGGTGAAGACACTGCAGCGCCTGCTGCCCGAGGACACCGTCTACACCAACGGCGCCGGCAACTTCAGCGGCTGGCTGCATCGCTACTGCTGCCATCCGGGGTTGCAGCACCACGGCCGCACGCAACTGGCGCCGACCTCCGGCGCCATGGGCTATGGGCTGCCGGCGGCGGTGGCGGCGGCGCTGCTGCACCGCGAGCGCACGGTCGTCAACGTGGCTGGCGACGGCGACTTCCTGATGACCGGCCAGGAGCTCGCCACCGCCACCGGCTACGGCGCCCGGAAGCTCATCAGCGTGGTCGTCGACAACGGCAGCTACGGCACCATCCGCATGCATCAGGAACGCGATTACCCCGGTCGCGTCAGCGGCAGCGAGCTCTTCAACCCCGACTTCGCCGCCTTCGCGCGTGCTTTCGGCTGGCGTGGCGAATTCATCGACCGCACGGCCGACTTCGAACCGGCGCTGCAGCGCTTCATCGGGGCCGGTGTGCCGACCCTGCTGCACCTGAAGCTCGACACCGACGTCAGCACCACGCGCACCACGCTCAGCGCGATCCGCGCCGCGGCTCAACGCGCCTGAGGCACCGGCTCGCGCCGCCCCAGCAGCAGCAGCACGACGCCGGCCGACACGACGCCGGCGGCGGCCCACTCCAGGGTGCTGATGAGTTCACCGCCGAGCGTGGCGCCGAGCACCAGGCCGATGATCGGGTTGACGAAGGTGTAGCTCGACGCCAACGCGGCACTGGTGCGCTGCAGCAGCAGCATGTAGGCCGAAAACCCGACCACCGAGCCGGCGCCGACGAGGTAGAACCACGACGCCAGCGCGCGGCCGTCGGGCGGCAGCACGGGCCGCTCGCCGACCAGCCACGAGGTCGCCAGCAGCATGGCGCCGCCGGCCAGCATCTGGCTCGCATAGCCCGCGGCACCGGGGGCCAGTGTCAGCCGGCGGCCTCCGGGCAGGCCGTGCAGCGCCCACACCGTGCCCAGCGACCACGTCACGCAGGCCAGGCCGATGGCCAGCAGCCCCGCAGGCGAAGCCGCGAAGCCTTGCCCCTGCGTCAACAGCAACACGCCGGCGAGGCCGAGCGTGATGCCGGCGGTCTCCAGCACGGTAGGCCGCACGCCGTAGGGCCATTGCGCCAGTGCCACCAGCGCCGGCACGACGGCGATGAAGGCCACCACCAGCCCCGAGCTGACGCTGGTCTGCGCCACCGCGGTGGCGCCGTAACCACCGCCCAGCATCAGCGCGCCCAGCACCGCGGCGCTGAACCATTCGCCGCGGTTCGGCCAGCGCGCGCCGCGCCAGCGCGCAAAGGCCCCCAGCAGCAGGCCGGCAGCGACGAAGCGGCTGCCCATCTGGAAGAACGGTGGCAGGCTGACCAGCGCCCACTTGATGGCCAGGTAGGTGGAACCCCAGATCAGCCAGGTCGCGGCCAGGCAGCCGATGATCAGCGGCGGCAGGCGCAGGGGCGCCGGCGGGCGGAGGGCGAGGGTGGTCGACATGCTTGCCATCGTACAAAGCCGATCGACCTGTTTCCATGGTTGATCGAAGGACCATTGACCGCTTCAACTTGCTTTCATCGAATTTCAGGTGCAAAGTCCTTCAAATGCCCAATGGCTCCGCGCTCGACGCCTTCGACACCCGCATCCTGGCCGAACTGCAGGCCGACGCCCGGCTGAGCCTGGCCGAACTCGGCCGCCGCGTGCACCTCAGCCAGCCGGCGGTGGCCGAGCGTGTGCGCAAGCTCGAGGCCGCCGGCGTCATCACCGGCTACCGGGCCACCGTCAACCTGGCAGCGCTGGGCTACGGCATCCGGGCCCTGGTGCGCGTGGGGCGCGCCGACTACGCGCGCATGGTCAGGCTGATCGCGCAGACGCCGGAGATCGTCAACGCCTGGAACATCACCGGCGAGGACAGCTGGACGCTCGAGATCGCCGTCGTCGACGTGGCACATCTCGACGCCGTGGTCTCGCAGATGTGCCTTTTGGCGGAAACTTCGACCTCGATCATCCTCAAGACCCTGCGCCAGCACCAGGTGATGCTGCCGCGCGTGAAGGAAGTGAAAGACGTGAAGGAAACCGCGCCATGACTGCGCCCACCGCCCCGACCGATTTCGCCACCTGCGATCTCTGCGACGCGCACCGGGACGGCCAGACGCTGCGCGTGCTGCCGCCGGTGTTCAAGGACTACGGCGCGCGGCGCCGCTTCTGCGGGCCGGTGAGCACGGTGAAGTGCTACGAGGACAACTCGCTGGTCAAGGCGGCCGTGGACGCGCCGGGCGAGGGCCGCGTGCTGGTCGTCGACGGCGGCGGCTCGCTGCGGCGGGCGCTGCTCGGCGGCAACCTGGGCGCCGCGGCGGTGCGCAACGGCTGGGCCGGCGTCGTCATCGACGGCTGTGTGCGCGACGTCGCCGAACTCGCTGCCTGCGAGATCGGCATCCGCGCCCTGGCCAGCATGCCGCTGCCCCCCGTCAAGCGCAACGAGGGCCAGCGCGACGTGCCGGTGCAGGTGCAGGGCCTCTGGCTGCGGCCCGGCGACTGGCTGTATGCCGACGACGACGGCATCGTCGTCGCCGACCGGGCGCTGCTGTGATGGCCCAGGCCATCCCGACCGAATGGGAGGTCGTTCCCGGCGCGGCCGACGACCCCGGCAAGGACCTGCAGGCGGTGGCCAAGCGCTGCCGCAAGAAGGTCACCCAGCGCGCGCTGTTCGCCGCCGGGGTGGCGATGGTGCCGATCCCGGGCCTCGACTGGCTCACCGACGTCGGCGTGCTGGTGCGGCTGCTGCCGCTGATCAACGCCGAGTTCGGCCTCACGCCAGAGCAGATCGAGCGCCTGGCGCCCGACCGCCGCCTCGTCGTCTACAAGGCCATCAGCGCCGGCAGCGGCTTGCTGGTGGGGCGGGTGGTGACGCGGGACCTGGTGCTGCGCCTGATCAAGCTGGTGGGCGTGCGGCTGACGACGCAGCAGGCCGCCAAGTACGTGCCGCTGGCCGGCCAGGCGGTGTCGGCCGCACTCACCTTCACGGCGCTGAAGTTCGTCTGCGAGCAGCACATCCGGCAGTGCATGGCGGTGGCGCGGCAACTGCAGCAGCTGCCTGCTCCGGGCTCCTCCTGAGCCAGGTCGCCGCCGCTACAATGCGCGGTTCGGGGTGTAGCGCAGCCTGGTAGCGCATCTGGTTTGGGACCAGAGGGTCGAAGGTTCGAATCCTTTCACCCCGACCAATGAATTGCCCGCGCCAAGCGCGCCCGTGTCGGCGCCGCTGTGGCACATGGAGCTCATCAGCGAGCTGCCCAAGACGCAGCAGAGGTTCGTGTTCCAGATGCTCCAAAAGGCGTTTGAAGCACTGCGCCTGCGCGGCGCTCGATGAGCAAGACCCAGTCGTGCTATCGAGGCACTTCAAACGCTCGTGCAGTGACCGTCTCAGCAAGCAAACTGCGTGGCAGGCAATCCGAGAACTTGATCGTTTCGGCGAAGGCAGCAAGCTCATCGTCCGTCAGCACAATGGCGCCGATCGCCGCTGCGTCGAGCAGCGATGCCGGCGCTTGAATGCTCAATGCATCGAACTTCACTTTGCTGCCGGCGCCCGCCGCATGTCGGGCCAGCGCTCGATTCGCACGAGTGCCCGCGAAGGTCCAAGTGCGGACAGTTGCCTCATCTGGTCTGGAAGCGATGAAATGCGTTCCGGGCGATATGCACAGGTCATCCCGCATGAACTGAAGCGCCGACCTTGCACGCTGCGACAACGTGACCAAGGGCGGTGGGCCGTCTGCCAGAACACTCCGAATGCCCTGGCAAATCTCGCGGCTCAAACTTCGGACGCCACCCATCCAGCGAGCCTTGCCACCTTCCTTTGCAGGCTCAAGCCATACCGTCTTCTTCGACCACTCGATTCCGGTGACGCGCCAACTGCGGCCACCCAGCAAGATCAATCGGTTCTCTTGCTCGCCAGTCAGAGCCGTCGGGTCGATGTAGCCGACTTCGGCATTGCCGTGTTTGCCGGTCAGCAACATCGAGCCACTGAACGACGCGAGCAAATCTCGGTAGTGGCCTCGGCCGAATTCCTTCTCCAGGCGCGGGCCGACTCTGACGATGGCCTCGGACCGGTCCAGAAACTCAAGCCTCACCAAGTGTTCAACGAGTTGGTCGATCCGTGAATGCTCAAGCTCAGGGAACGAGCCCTTCAGCAGATCAACCAGTTCGTGCGTCGGCAGCTCCCCGCGTTCCAACGTTGCCACCATTGCCTGTTGTGCCACGATGGGCCAAGGCTGTGCAGGAGGTTTCGCGGCTTCGACCCATGCTTCAGACCATCGTTGTGTGATTCCCAAAGCGAGGAGAAACGCGTTGTCGTTCGTCGTGAGAAAGAGGCAGTTGCGTTTGCTGTCGCCGCGCCGGCCGGTTCGCCCCATGCGCTGCAGGAACGAAGACACGGTTGACGGCGAGTCGATTTGGATCACCTTGTCCAGGTCTCCCACGTCGATGCCGAGTTCCAGCGTCGAGGTTGCGACGATGACGCAATCCTTCTCCTCGGAAAACGCAGCCTCCGCCTGTCGGCGTTCGGAGGCGCTGAGAGACGCGTGACTCAGGAACGTTCGCACTTCGTGCGCACGCAGCATGCTGCTGAGTTGCTCAGCGCTGCTTCGCGAATCGCAGAACACCAAGCGCTTCTGGCCACGGTGCAGCCGGGAGATCACCGTAGCCGCGTTCTCCAGCGACGACACATGATCGATCGTCACGTCGGCGTCGGTGTTCACGCTCGCACTTCCGACGACAGCGCGCTTGCGGGTTGGCGCGAACCAGTCGAGAAGCTCTTGTGGGTTGCTCACGGTCGCCGACAGGCCGATGCGCTGGAGCGGGCGTTTCAGGTATTGATCGAGCCGATGAAGCACCGAGCGCAAATGCCAGCCGCGATCATCAGCGGCGAATGCATGGAGTTCATCGACGATCACCGCTTGCAGATTGCCGAACCAGGCCTGTTGGTCGACTCGCGTCGAGATCAACATGGCTTCGATGGATTCCGGTGTCGTCAGCAGGATGTCCGGGGCATCCTTCAACGCGCGCTGCTTCCGAGACTGCGACACATCACCGTGCCACACCTCGACGCGTCGGCCCACCAATCCTGCGTAGTGCGTCAGGCGCTGCTCCAGGTTGTTCAACAGCGCCTTGATCGGGCAGACATAGAGCACGCTGGCGGCCGGCCAAGCCTCCGTCAGCATGCGTGACAGCATCGGGATCGCCGCCGCCTCGGTCTTTCCAGCAGCGGTTGGTGCGAGCACAAGGCAATGCGTGCCGGCGTGTATGGGCGTAATCGCGGCCAGCTGGGTCGGCCGCAAAGTGCTCCAGCCCAGCGTGTTGACGACGTGGTACTGCAGCGCCGGGTGCAGCTGGTCGAACTCTTTCACAGCTCGATGTCGTCCACCGTCGATGCGCCCGTCGCAGCACGTTCTGCGACTGACATCTCGCTCTCGGCCAAGGTCAGGCTGTAGTGCTGCCGAGGATCGAAGTCCTCGTGCAGATCGACACGATCCAACACGTCGGCCACCAGCTTCTTTAGGAACAGGCGTGGCGCGACGCCGACCTTGCCACCCAAACCGCCGGCTACGGCCCGGGCGAGCGTGTCGAGGTATGCGTCGTCCACGACCGCGCGGAGCCGCTGCTCATGCTGCCGTCTGTCTGCATAGATGTCGCGCACGCGGCGGCCGACCGAGAGCAGGGCACCATGGTCGAACGGCGAAAGGCGTATCTGCACCGCCCGCGGATTGTCGAAGCGCCTGTCGGTGCCGAAGTCCACGTGCAGCCGTTGCGCCAGCGGCGCCAGGCGTTGCACGCCTTGCGGGCCATCGAAAAACGCGGGCGTGCCGGTCACGACGAGGTACAGGCCCGGGTAGCGGCCGGCGTCGATCTCGTCGATCCACTGGCGCAGCGCGTTCAGGCCCTTCTCACGCGTGTCCGTGCGCATGCGTTGCAGCGTCTCAACCTCGTCGAGCACCAGCACGAGACCGGCGAACCCGCTGTCACGCAGGATCGTCAGCAGGCCGACGATGAAGTTCGTTGCGCCGAAGTGGTCCAGGTCGCCCTTGATGCCGGCCGCGCGCTTCACACTGGCGGCCACGTTCGGCTGACCAGCCAGCCAGCTGATCAGGCCGTCCGCCAACATCGCATCGCCGTCGGCCACAGCGCGACGATAGGTGCGCAACACCGCAGAGAAGGCAGGCGCGGTCTTGTTGATAGTGGCCAGCCGGGCTTCCATCAGCGTGTTGGTACGGGCCAGCAAGTCGGCCGCGTTGCTCGCGTCCACCGATGTGTCAGCCAGTACGTCCTGCTCCAACGCGTAGAACCAGCCATCGATCACGCCACGGAAGGCGCCAACGCCGGTGTCGGCCGTGCCCAGCCGCTCCACGAGGCGGCGGTACACCGTCTCCAGTTTGTGCAGCGGCGTTTCGGTTTCGTTGATCTGCACTTCGCTCGCCGCAAAGCCGCGTGCTCGCGCACGCTCTTGCAGCCAGCGGCCGAAGAAGGTCTTGCCGGTACCGTATTCGCCACGGACGGCCTTGAAACCGCCGCGCCCAGCGGCTACTGCCGCCAGTTCTTCATCCAGAGTCGGGGCGAAGGTCTCGATGCCGACCGCCAGCGCGTCCAGGCCACTGCTCGGCACCGTGCCACGGCGCAACGCGCCGACGATGTCCTCCCGCCGCGCTTCGCTGATCATCGTGGCGCTCCGGTCGTGCCGACCCGAAACTGCTGAAGCAACAGCGCACGGTTCAGTTCAATCGTGCCGGCCGACTCGTCCACCGTGAGCACCGGCGCCTGGTCCACGTTCAGCATGCGCCTGACCGCACTCAGAAGCCCGCCCAGGCGGACTTCAGGCAGAGCAAGGCGTTGGGCGAGGGCAGCACGCGACAGCTTGCCGCCTCGCTCCGACAACGACACGAGCAACAGGCGCATCTTGTCGTCGGGCAGCGCAACGCGTGCCGCAAGCTGGCGCTGTGACGCGTAGATGGTGCTGACCAACAGAGCGCCGATCCAATCGTCGCCGGCCGTTGGGGAATTGGCTGGCGAACTCACCGGCGCTTCCTGCGGTTCGAACAGCGAGGGTTGGGCCACGGGGGGCGCCGTCCGGCGCCCTGATGACCGTGGCGCAGGCTTGGGCGCAGCGACAGGAACAGATGTAGGCGTCACGTGCGGCAGCTCCCACCACTCGGGTTGGGCTGGCGGCGCCAGCTGCCAACCGGTGAGGTTCATGCCCAGCGGCACGATCACGCTCAATGGCACGGTCACCTCTTGCGGCGACACGCCGCCGTGGTATCCGTTCTTGCGGCCCGCGTAGCGCGTGCTTTCGCCCCAGAGGCAGACAACCGCCTTTGAGCCGTCGGCAGTCACCACACGGCCGCCGCTGTATGCCACTTCGTGCGGTGCACGCGCATCGCGGCCCGGCCGCCAGCGGTCGCTGATCTTGTCCTGAGTCGTGGTGCCGCTGACTTGCGTGGTGCCGTCCTCCAGCAGGTGCCCGTGGTCGGCCGTGATCACCACAACGCGGCGTGCCTCGCGTGCTTCGCGCAGCAGCGGCAGCAGCAGCCGAAGATCTTCCAATGCCCAGCGTTGATGCAACTGGTCGGGGCCGCTCAGATGGTCATCCACCGCGTTGTAGACCACGCCAACAACCCGCTGATGCGTGCTGGCGATCGTCGCGCGGACTTCCGGCGACAGGTTGGTCGAGTCGGCCAGATCGCCCTTGTGGAACAGGCGGGGCGGCACATCCGTACGGCTGTGCGCCAGCAAAGTCGCATGACCGGCGAAGCCGGTCTTTTCCTGGGCGGCGGCGCCCAAGGTGAGTCGACCGCACAGCAGGCTGGTGCGGCTGACTTCTGTCACCGTGGGCAGTGCAGCCACACCGATCAGCGGGTGCTCGGCCTCGGCCGGCACCATCTCGGTCCAGCCCAGACTGCCGATGCGCGAGAACAGTTCGCGATAGATGCTGGTGCTCAGCCCGTCCATCACCAGAAGCATCACCGGGTGGTTGGCGGCAATCGGCCCCACCACGCGATCCAGCACCGATTCAATCGGCACGATCCGGCCATCAGCGCTCGGCGTCTGCCCGTTCCATTGAAGCAGCGCCTGAGAAAACGGTTGGTCGAACGCATTGCGTCGCGCGATCACTGCCGTCCGAACTGCGTCATACGCGCGGTCAAGCTCGGTCAGTTCGTCGCCGCCAAGCAACCTGAATCGTGCCCAGTCCACGAACGCGCCTTCATCTGCCTGCCAGCCCGCTGCGCTTGCCACCGTCGTTGCCGGCGGCGCCGGGCACATCAACCAACGCGCCAGGCGCCGGGCCATCTCCACGCGGTCCATTCGCTGCTGCTGCGGTGCCGCCAACGCGTGCTTCAGCACGCGGTCGGCCAGCTGTTCCACGCGCACCAGTTGCGCCTCGGCCGGCGCCGCGATGTGAGTGGACAGCGCTTCAGCGAACTCACGCATGCGCTGGTCCAATGCGGACGGGAGCATGTCGCTCAAGTGCGCAAAGTCGCCGACTCGCAATTCGTTGAGCAGCGCGTCGGCTCGGTCGAGCGCCCCGCGCACCGCCGAATTTGAAAGGTCAGGCCCGGCAACACGGATCACCTTTTCAGCAGCGTCTGACCAGGCACGCCCCTCGACCACGCCCACATGCTTGTCGCCCACGAAACGTTCAAGGCGGATGGCAGCCTGGCCCAGCGCGGCTTGACCCTCGCCGGCCTGCGCGTACACCACGCCGCAGACCAGGCCGAGCGCCAACGCATCCGCCGTGCGGCCGGCATCGACGCAGGCCAAGACCATCGACCCAGCCGTTCCCGCCGCCTCGCCGAGCCAGCGCGTCAGGTCGACGCGTGTCGCAGCGGGCAAGAGCTTGAGCGACGCGTCGGCGCCCGGCGCCGTGCACCACTGCAGCAGCGCCACCGCGTCAGGCCGTGCTGAGTCCAGCCCCAGGAACCGCTGCAGCACCTCGCGCCACGCGGTCTCCAGATCAAGAAAACCGTTGGCCACCGGCGCATACTGACCTTGCGCCGCACCGTCGATCAGTGCTTGCGGCATCCACGCGAAACGCCCGAGCCGCGCGTCCGTTTCCTTCGCCTGGAAGAGCTGGCGAACGATGTCCCACCCTTCGGGCTGGTACACGCGCCCCCGGGCAAGCCGCGCGGCAATATCTTCAGCCACCTCGTGCGTGGCCAGCGGCGTGATCACCACGAGCCCGGCCGTTGCCGGATCGTGCTGCTCGTTGTCGCAGAGCGCTTCCCGAATTGCCAGCGACGATTCACACCACCGCAGCGCGAACAGCCGACCACGTTGGTTCAGCGAGTCCGGCCACGGCTGCCGTGTCGTCGCGCGTATCGCTACCGCCACCGCCGCTGGGTCGCTGGTCAGCACCCGGTCAAGCTGCGCCGCGATCTGTGGCGTCGACAAACTCACGTGAGCCCCCTAGACGCCTGCGGCGTCGTCCCCCCGTGGGGGAGCATTCGCGCTTGGGAGCGGCCCGGCGCGCTCATAGCCGCGTGCCCTTGCGCTGCAAGCGCCAGCTCAGCGTCAGCTCAAGGTCACGGTCGCGTGCCATTCGGGCCTTCAGGTCATCCAAGGCCGCAGCCGCCGCCTCGCCGCTCAGGTGAAGCTGCTGCTTCTCTTCCACGATCTCGGGCCCCATCGCCGCCGGTGCCGGCGGGAAGGGCAGCGGTGCGGGGGCAGTAGCCGGTGGCATACCGGCCGGTGTGGGTGCAGATGCGGACGCATGTGGTGGCGCTGCAGCCGTCAGCAGCCGCATCGCATCACGTTCCAGCTCCTCCAGGCGCGACTTCAGCGGCATCACGTGCTCATCGCTCGTCAGCACTTCGCTCAAGCGGCTCAGCACGGACGCGGCTGCGTCCCGCCGGTGGTCCTGCAAGTCGCGCATCGCGTCGAACATCTCCCAACGGGTGTTCGCCAATGCATCGGCGCAGGCCAGTGCCTGGCCGAACGTGCGGCCAACGGCGGCATCGGAAGTCTGCAAGGTGGCCGATGCCAGCGTGGCGACCATGTCGCCTTCGGCCGCCTGCACCAGCGAGGCGAGCAATGCCTGAGCAGACTCCGCCGTCTGCTGCCGCGCACCGACCACGCCGGGCGCATAGCGTGTCGATCGATCTCGCACTTGGGATACCAGCCGCGCGGTGGCGTCACGCTTCTGAGTGGCGGCCTGCCGTACGTCGTCCACCAAACGTCCGACGTTGGCCGCGTTGAGCACCTGTGCCGGTGTCAGGCCAAACAGCCCCGACGCCCGTTGCACTGCGGTCTGCCAGTGGCCAGCATCCGGCAGCGACTGCTCGCGCAATTCCAGTTCGTCAGGCAGGCTGTCGATGCTGGGCTCGAACGGCCCGCCGCGCATCACGAAGCGGCGGTTCGTCGTCGCCGCAAACGTCAGGATGATCAGGTTCTGCAGTTCCAGCGGCAGCCCCATCGGGGCTGGCGTGTCGATCCACAGCCTCAGCTTGGCCACCGTGATCGGGCCGCCGCCGTCGCGCGCGTGGCTCTGCGCAAAGCGCGCCTGCCAGTGCGGCTCGATCAGCAGATGGGTCTCGCCCATCTGCCCGAGCTTGCAGGGGTTCACCACAGACCGCACCAGCTTACGCGTGGATGCGTCTTGCACCAGGCCACGTTGCCCTGGCGCCTCGATGGCCTTTTGCACCTCGGGCCACACCTTCTTGATGACACTGGCCTTGATCTCGGTGTCGAACTCGGGGTGCGCGGGGTACTGGTGCGCGAAGAGCTGGCCGAGCAGGCTCTCGAACGCGGCACGGAAGTCGGCCCCCACCGGTGGCCGTGGTGACAACGTCGGGTCCAGCGACTTGAACTGCTGGTCAGCCGACAGCGGGCTGGTCACCGCATCGCGCGGCTCGGTGCTGATGCCATAAGCCACTTCAAGCTGCGAACGCAGCCTGATGCGCAGTTGGTCCAACTGGTTCTTGGCCAGCGCCTTGGCCTGCACGCGGTCCACGAACGACAGGTGCCCTGCATAGTTGTCGAAGCGGTCGCCCTGGAGGATGTAGTCCAGCACCACAAGGCGCCCCAGGTCCGCCAAGGCCTTGTCGCTCAGGAACGAAGGCAGCCACACTAGCGTGCGCGTGTCGCCGCCCCGGTACGCGGCCAGGTGTGCCAGGTCGTCGGCTGGGCCGAAGTTCGCATCGTCGAACGGGAAGTCCAGCACCACGGTCCACGCACCGCTGCGCCCGCGCAGCCGGTCGTCGGTCATCTCCCGCACGTTTTCGTACAACAGCTCGACTTCGCGCTTGGTGCCGCGCCAGCTGAATTCGTACGTGGTGAACAGGCCGCCGCTGTCGGGAATGTTCAGCTCGCCGAACAGGGCTTCGCGAATCCGTTTGCGGCGGTTGCCGGCGTTGTCGTTGGCCTCGGCCGCACGCAGGATGGGTTCGATGTCGACGCCCGTCACCTGGATCGAGACAACAGGGTTCTGATCCTCGGTGATCTTGATCTCGCCGATCTCGCTCGCCCAGTCGCGGCACTTGCGCAGCACGTCTTGTGCTTCGCGGCCGGGGATCGGTGAACGGAAGGTGCCGTGGTTGAGGGCGGCCAACCGCTGCGCGGTCAGCCCCTTGAGCGACTCGACCTCGGGCACCAACGCACCTAGCAGCAAGGTCTTCAACAGCCGTGCATCGTTGCGCAGATTCTTGGTGGCGGTGGCGTCCGCCTGACCCAGCTTGATCGCCTCCCACGTCACCCCATGCTGGCGTTCCAGCATCGGCAGCAGCCGCTGCGTGTACAGGCGCTTCGCATTCTCGAAGTGAAGGCGCATGCCCTCGGAGAAGGGCTCATCGCCTTCAGCGATCGCGTCGTACAGGTCGCCCACCGGGATCAACTGGCCCAGCTCCAGGTCGGCACGCCGGTCCACCAGCAACTGCAGCATCAGCTTGAGCGCGGTGCGCTCGCGCTGCAGCGCGGCCGACACGGCAATCAGCGTCTGCACCAGCGCCGGGCTGAAGGGATAGACCTTCCGGAACATGTCCCGGTCGGCCGTCGTCGTGAGCAAGGTGTCGAGCACGTCCTTGCGCATCTTCAAGATATCGTCGAACGCGGCCTGCATCGTCTGGCGCGCAGCCTCGTCCACCGGCCGCAGCACACGCTTCTCGGCGATGGCGGGCAGGTTGCGGTCTTCCAGCGTGATGCGGTGGAAGCGCGCTTCCCAATGCTTGAGCACATCGCTGAACTGCACCTGCACCACACCGGCCAGGTTCTCACCCACCAGGTCGCGCAGGTCGCGCTGCCGCGCGACGAAGCTGACCAGCGGAATCGGCCGGTCGGCGTTGGTGGCCTCCACCAGCTTGACCAGCTTGGTGCCTTCGCGGCTGACGAAATTGACATCGGCCGCATGGCTGGCCAGCCACAGCACCAGTTCATCGAGGAACAGGATGACCGCGTCATAGCCGAGGTCGCGCGCATGCCGGCTCATGATGCTCAGGCCGTCGTCGAGCGACACGTAGGACTCGCCGCTGCCTGCCAGCGTGCGGTAGGCCGAGAAGAACTGGCTGATCAGGTCGCCCACCAGGCGCGAGCGCTCTTCGCCGTTGGGCGCTTCGAGCATGGCCGCTTCGAAGCTCGTGGCGTCCCAGCCGCTGTCGAAAGAGCCCCAGCCGCTGCTTCCTCCGCTGCCACCACCGCCATCGCGTTTTGCGCCCGTGTTCAGTTTGGCGAAGAACGACTCGTCCCCCATTTGCAGCCGAAGCTCGCGGGCGTCTTTGAACATGCCTTCGGCGAGGTAGAAGCCCGGCACCGGCGCCTCGGGGTGCTTCTTGCGCACGAACTCGGCGTATTGGCCCAGCACCGCGCTTTCCATGTCGCGCGCGCCGACCATGTGGTACGGCACCAGCAGGAACTTGCGGCCGGTCGTCCACCCGTTACGCGCCACCACGTCGGCCAGCTCGGGCGTCGCGCGCGCCTGCGTGTTGCCGGCCAGCAGCAGGTTCAGCACGGCCATGAAGTGGCTCTTGCCTGAGCCGAAACTGCCGTGCAGGTAGGCCGCCTTGCTGCCACCCGTCTGCACCGCCTGCTGGATGAAGCCCAGCGCATTGCTGAAGGCATCCACGAGCTGCGGCGTGACGACGTAGTCGCGCAGAGTCTGGTCGGCGTGGGTGACGCCTTCCGACAGCTTGAGCACGAAGTCGCCTTGGTGCACCCGCTCCGGGATGTGGATCAGGTCTCTCAGCAGTGGCACGGTCGGATCCTTCCCTTCAGTCCGGCTCTTGGGGCGGACATGTTGTTCAAACAATCAGATTTGGTCTGCGTCTGGCCCATCAAACTCGGACGGAAGGCGCTGCCTTCGACTTGCCAACGGCCGGTGCCTTGCGCGGTGCACTTGTGGTCGAAGGCTTCAGGTTCCGAACTTGCGTCGCGCCCGTCTTTGTCGGCTGGCGGGCCCTCAGCCGTTGATCGTCCTCGCAGCGCTCTGCCCACAACGGCAATTCGACCCCGGCCCAGTCGGCCAGCGCTTTGATGACATCGGGCTTGTCAATGGCCAGGCGCAGCAGCAACGTCGTGCTGTCGTCCGGGTAGCTGGCCTCGTTCTCGTAACGCGAGAACGCGATCTTGCCTTTGCCAAAGATCTTCGCGGCGGCTTGCTGCTTCAGGCCATAGCGCTTGCGCAGGTCCAGGATGTCTTCGCCCAGCAGCAGCGGGCCATAGTGGTGCTTGCGCGCAGCCAGGCGCACCAGGTTTTCATCTTGCTGGGCAGCGCGGGTGGTGTTTTCTGCGCAGGCATCGCAACGCGAGGTCAGCAACTCGACCTCCACCTTCTTGCCTCGCGGGTTGAACTGCTCCGTGCGTGTGGTCGGGTGCAGTCGGCCACGGCGGCAGACCGGGCACAGCGGTAGGGCATCGAGGTGTGTGGTGGCAATTGTTGTCATGGCAGGTTGACCTCTATTTCCAGCGCCGTTGTCGGCGCAACATTTGTCAGCGAGACGAATGGCAGGAGACCAGCACGATGGTCAGCATGCCGTCTGTCCGCAGGGAAAACTTCAGATAGACCTCCAGACCGCCTGGGCGGCGCCGCTGCCGCACATTGTCGAAGGGCAACACGTACACATCGCTGGGTAGGTTCTGGCCGCCCCGCACCTGGCACCACTCGGACTTGCGATAGTCGACTGCCAGCAGGCAGTTGAGCATCAGCAAAACGTGTTCGTTGGTCCATCGGTTGTTTCTCAAATCCCGATCACAGTTGTCGGTTCCAACGACCAGGTTGTCCAGGTCCACCTTAGCCGCGCGCAACAAGGCTTGCAGCTTGATACGGTCCACCAGAGGGCCGCCTCGAATCGGCCTGCCTTGCTTACCAGCTGGATCGAAGGCAGGCAGCGTTGACGGATCGACGCGCCATAGATTGAGAGATAAGTTTATCACCGTGATAAATCAGGCACTATGAAAGGGTTCACTCGAACAGGGGATGCTTTTCGGGCCACCGAGCCGGGCGGACATGTCGTCCAAACGAACATGTCGCCAGAACGTGTTAAAAAGTGGCATTCAGTTTTAACATATAGAGGCCAAAGGCTGATGGATGCGTTCATCGCGTCAACAGATCGAACAGCGCCTGGTTGATGAAATACACCTCGCGGCCGATCTTCTGGCCGTGCAGCACGCCCAGGCGCTCCAGCTCGCGCAGGTATTTCGAGCAGGTCTGCCGTGTGCCCATGCCCGCGCGTTCGAGGAACTGGATCTTGCAGTAGGGCTGCCGGAAGATTTGTTCGATCAAGTCCTTGCTGCGCCCTGTCGCATGAAGGCCCGGCGCCTCGCGCTGCACACGCTCGCGCACCGTTTCCATCAGCGCCAGGATGTCGGTGATCTGCTGGCGCGTGCGCAGCGAGGTCTGCTCGACAGCGTCCAGCATGTACAGCACCCAGTCGCCCCAGGCGCCTTCTTCGGTCACCCGCCGCAGCCCTTCGTAGTAGGCCGGCTTGTGGTCGATGATGTAGCGCGACAGGTAGAGCACGGGCAGGTTCAACAGTCCCCGGTCCACCAGGTACAAGATGTTCAGGATGCGCCCGGTGCGCCCGTTGCCATCAGGGAAGGGGTGGATGGCCTCGAACTGGTAGTGCACCAGCGCCATCTTCACCAGCACGTCCAGGCCGTCGTCGGCGTGCATGAAATTCTCAAGGTCACGCAGCTTGTCGCGGATGACGGCTTCGCCTTCGGGCGGCGTATAGATCGTCTCGCCTCGGGCGTTGGCGATGCGCGTGCCGGGAGTACGACGCACGCTGAAGTCTGTCTCCTTGATGAGCTGCGCAACCTCGATGAACAGGCCGGTGGCCAGCGGCCGTTCCTTGATCTGCCGGAAGCCGTGGTTCAAGGCCTGTCGGTAGCGCAGCACTTCCTTGGCTTCGGCGCTGGCCGGCAAGGCCTCATCCGAGGCCGCCTTGAACAACTCGTCGTTCGTCGTCAGGATATTTTCGATCTCTGACGACGCGCGCGCTTCCTGCAGCACCAGGCTGTCGATCAGCATGGCCTGGTTGGGCATGCGCTCGGCCATGCCCTTCAACTCCGCCAACGCGCGGCTGGCCGTGATCGCCTTCTTGAGGACGGCGGCGGTCTCCACCTCGGCTACCGGCGGGAGGGCCGGCAGATCGTTGAAGGGGGCGTTTCGGTCGAACATCCTCATTGAAGTGGTTTAACGCCACCTCTGCGACCGAAGCCAAACGCGACGCGGAAGACATCCGGCATCTGGATGCGTTTGCTATCCAAGCGCTGGACCATGCCCAACCCCTCCAGATCCAGCAGGATGCCCGATGCCCCTTGATCGCGGTTCTGCGGAGGCAGCTTCACGACCGCGTTGCCTTGTCGCAGCAGTGACTCCAACTGAACAAGGGTTTGCTGCTTCTTCCAGATAGACTCGATCTCACTGGCTGCACAAGGGACGGTCAGATTGCCTCGCAGAGGCTCCATCACCTGCCTGACCCAGGGGTAGTCCTCGGTAATTTCTTGTACGCGAATCTGGGAAGCCTCTTGAACCCCGCGTTGAATCCCTCGATAGTCCAGCGGCAGTTCGAAGTCGTCGGCCGTCTCAATTGCAGCCTTGCCCAGCGCTGCCAAGAAGCTTCGCGGGCTGACCTGATTCAGACCGTCCTGCAAATGATTGACGAGCCACGTGTAGGGCTTGCCCCGCTTGATGCTGCTGCCCATCGCTTTGCCGGCGATTCGCTCGAACAACGCCTCTTGCCGATCCTCGTCGTAGCGCAGTGATGACGGCACGGCCCAGTTAGCTGTCGCGCCGGATGTTGTGCTCACCTTCCCCTCTGCAGCCCACGCAGCGAAGTGCTTCCGGCTTACTGAAGCGTTGCCTAGGCACTGGTACAGCAACGCGTATAGGTCGGCACGCTGCCAAACCAGAGACGCCTTGGTGGCCAACAGCTTCGAGTAGTCCGCGAAGCTCGTGACTTCCGCGTCTTGCAGCAAGTCTGGGCGAGCAAAAACCTTGCACCGGATGAAGCGCATGGAGCGCATGTCCAGAGCCACCTGCAGCAGGCCTTTGGCGAGCTTGTTGATGTGCTGCCAGTCGTCGGCCATGCGGTCCAGTGCATCGAAGAGGATCAGTACGGATTCGCCATTTGTCCCAAGGCGTTGATCTGCTGCTTCGAGTGCGCCCGCAAAGTCCTCCGGGTTCTCTTGAACCCAGCGCACTCGATCCGACCACTTCCTTAGGGCGGCGAACTCGCCACCAATGCCTACGAGATGCGCGACCACAGCCCGCCAGATTGCACGCTCGCGGAACTTTTTGTCCAACAGACTGGCCAGCGTGTCCGCGTCTGGAGCTTGCGCGATGGGCAGGCCCATCCCGAACCCTTGTAAGACCTTCACGCCCTTCGGCAATCGCGCTTCAGGAAAGCTGCTTCGAACGAACGAAAGGTGCCTCGGTGACGCGAGCAAGGAGAACCAGAACGACTTGCCGGCTCCGCGAATGCCTTCAACCAGTGTGGCGTCTAGGTCAAGCGCCTTTGCGTGGGTTGGCGGCACGTAGGTAAACGCTTCTGGTCGAGTCGACGTAGCCTGATCCTGCGCCAGCACGGCCGCCGCCTCTTTGATACCGCCGCGAAGGGCTTGTTCTGCGCTACTCATAGCTGCTCGTCCTGGATGCGCTGCGTCACCCACTGAATCAACGCCCCAAATGTCGCGTCTACTTGTGCATCGGTTACGCCACCTTGCTCCGCTCTAAGGCTTGGGTTGAACTCCTGGAAACGTTCGTCCCAGTCCACCAGGATCGGAAAGTGCGGCGCTGCCTGATCCGCCTCGATGGGGTGGAAGTAGTCGGTCTCCGCTCCTTCCGTGCCTTGCGGAATGCTGTCGTACAGCGTCTCTGCAAACAGTTCATAGGCTTTACGCTGAAATCGCTTCACGCCGGTCTCACGGTCGCTCTTCGGCGTCAGCGCTCGCACAATGGCCAGGCGCTCACGGACTTCGCGCACGACCGTCGGTCGCCGTTGCCAGTGTGTGAACAATTGCCGGTAGCCTTGCCATGTCTGCTCGCCGTCGGTGGCGAAAAGCAGTGCGGTATCTGCCAACCCGGTAATGGCTGCTGCGGCAAGATCATGTAGACCCGCGCGGCTGTCGATCAAGACGACGTCGGGCTGTTCGCGATGCTCCAGCGCCAGTACCATTCGACGCAGCCGCTCACCCAATCGTTGAGGGCCGTGCTCGGACGGAATGTCGGCATACGCACGAGCCAGCTTGGCCAGGTAGTCGCCTTCCTTCTGCCCCATCGCAGCCGCCACACGCACAGCTCCTTGCGTGGTCTCACCCAAGGGGCTTGCTGACACCATGCTCTCCAGCACGGTTTCGCTCTGGCCTACGCCATCCTCAACCAGCCAGTCTGTCACGCCGAACTCCGCCGCCCGCTCTGCAGGGAGGATCAAGCCAGACAGACCCGGCGATTCCAAATCGAAGTCCACCAACAAGATCCGCTTGCCTTGGCGGGCCAGGCCCCAAGCCACCATGCACAGCGCGGTCGATCTGCCGACACCCCCCTTGAGGCCATAGAACACAAGTCGATGCGGATGCTTGCCAGTGGCGTGCGCGGGTTGCAGCCAGTCCTGACCAGTGACCATGCGATCCAACAGCAAGACCTCCGCTGCCGGCAGTGGCTCACCATCTTCATCGCTGCCCATTGCCACTGTGGTGCGAAGCCAATTCGGCTGTTCGAAGAACTTGTCGGGATTGGAGAAGCTGTCGCGGAACAGCAGCTCGGTGCTGGTGGCATAAGGACCCAGTGCGGCCTGCGCGGCTTGCAGTGCTTCACTTGCCGGTACGGGAAAGTCTGCGGCGACGCAATTGACGGCGAAGCGCAATCTTCCATACAAGTCGCGCACCAAGCGTATGCCAGGCTCAGCAGGCAATTGCAGACCCTGCAAGGCCTGCGCGGCTAGCCTCAACGCGTCATGAAATCGAATTGTCGTCATCACAGCCTCCCATCTTCTTTCGCTTGGTCCAACGCGGCCATGACCTCTGTCGCTGCTGCCTGCCAGCGCGCAACCGAGGTCAGTGGCAAGGCCCCATCACGCCAGTATCTATGTTCAATCAGCCAGTCAGAAAAGTGCGTCAGGTTAGGGATCAGGGACAGATAGGTCGTTGCAGTCCGCCCGTCAGGGATGGCCGCCGCGAGATCTCTCAGCACCTGTCCCAGCTGGGGCCAGTGCTCCTTGAATCCCTTCCCCTTTACTCCAGGCGGACGGTCAAGCGACCCATCTGTGTCGACGGGTACTTGGCTGGCTACCAGGATGGCCTTGATACCGCACTCTGCGGCGATCCCAAACAACTGGCCCGCATTCGCCGGCCGGCTGCCACCTAGCAATACGCCCGCATCATGAAAGTGCCGGCGCGCCGACTCGAAGTAGCTGACCAGAACCGGCCCTGCTGCGCTCATGCTGCTTTCCTCCTTCCACGCTTTGTTGTTGTCACCGCAGGCTTCCAAGCCCGCAGGTCGTCGAGCGTGAATCCCAGCGCGCGCGCCTCCTCGGACACGAAGCCCCGGTAGTACGTGCCCATGCGCTCGCCGAAGACCGGGTCCAACTCGTTGTGCCACTGCTCCAGCCAAGGCACCAGTTCCAACAGGCCGGCCAGCAAGGGTTGCAGGCGCGCCGGCTCCCAGCCTTCGGTGTCCTTCATCTCCACGTAGTAGCCGGCCAGGGCAGTGGCCTGCTGCAGATGGTTCCAGCCGGCCCAGGCCAGGGCCAAGCTGCCATCGGCGCCGCGTTCGCAGCCGGGGTAGCTGACCCAGCGTTCCTTCGGCACGTCCAGGCCGCCGCGCAGGCGCCAGAAGTCGGTCTTCAGGAAGTCCTTGCTCTGGTACTTGGGTGGCACCGGAATCTTGCCGACTTCGTTCTGCTTGCGCTCGGCCTGCTGGCGGGCGATCTCCTGGGCCAACTGTTGTTCCACCCAGGCCGGTGCGTCGGCGTGTGTGGCGCTGCCAAACCGTTGTGCGGCACGGGCCTGCAGCTCTTCTCGCCAGCCCGGCGCAACAGCTGCCACCGACGCATCGATCCGGTCCTCAGCCCGCTGCATGGCCCAGGTTGTTTCCCACTGCTCACGCTTTCGCAGGCCGGTGTCGGTGTAGCGCAGCACAGGCAGCAAGGGAACGGACTCGGAAGCCACCAACTCGGCCACAAGCTGGTGCAGGCCGAAGTCGGCATGGCCTGCGTAGAGCGCAGCCACCTGCATGAAGTCGGCATCGCGCTGCACGGCGTCGGCCAGTCGGGCGGCAGACGTGATTTGGGGCGGCTGGTCGGCTGACGCCGGCCAGAGCGCCGGGGCTTCGAGACGGGCCAACAACCAGTCGCGCAGTGCGGCTTGTTCCAGGTCTTCCCACTTCGGGGAATTCCAGCGGCGTTTGAACTCGGGCCGCTCGATGAGGCCGATGGTCTTGTCGCGCTCGATCAGCTCGATGCGGCGGGCGACCACCTGGCGGTAAGCCTCGGGCCAATGCGCCGGGATGTCGGTGATGGGCTTGGAGCCATGGCGCTCGAACCAGGTGGTCTGCTCGGAGCCGGCGGCGATGCGGCGAGCCAGGACGATCTCGAAAGCGCGTTCGCCCAGCGCCACTTCGACCGGTGCACGGAATTCAACCTCGGCCGCGCTCACCCCTGCAGGCATCAGCTGGTAGAGCCGATAACAACGCCAGTCCAGATCTTCCTGGCGGGCGATCATCAGGCGCTGCAGCTCGGCTGCCTGGTCTCGTGCGGCATTGAGGCTGGCGCGCGTCGGCGGCGTGTCCCGGGTCAGCAGGGCTGCAGGCTGCAGATCGCTCAACTGGCGTGCCTGAACGTCAAGGCGGGTGGCGATGTCCAGGGGGCGGCCGGTGCACAGTGGGAACTCGGCCACATTGGTGGCGTTAAAGGCAAATCGCTCGTCCCACAAGGTCTTGCGCACCCGTGCGCCCTCGTTGCCGACGTGGTCGCCACCCTTCGGAAAGCAAACCTGCTTCAGCCAGAAGCACGCCGTCGACGAGTTCAGCAGCCCGAGCAGCCCCAGGTGTTTGTCTTCGCTACTGCCCGCGGGTAGCTTGATCACGGGTGCGGTCTGCTTGAAGACCTTGCCGCCGCGGTCGAGGACGAAGTGGTTGTGGGTGGCGATTTCGGCGAATGTGATCGTCAGCGGCGTCCTCAGCTTGCTCACATAGAGTTCCTGATATTCGTACCAGGTCAGGCCGCGTTCCAGCATGGGCGTACCGAAACGCTTTCGCTTTGACAAGAACGTGCGAGCAGACCAGAAATAGCGGCCGGTGCGAGGCAAGTCGGCGATAGGCACGAGCGCAAGAGAGTCGTCGTACAGCCAGACCGCAGGTGTGGTGTCGGCTGTCCAGTCACGCACCAAGTCACCCGTCACCAGCGCCCTTGTGAATTCAATGCCTCGTCGGCGTGCATTCGCGCCATTGACCAGGACGAACACATCGTCCTCTCCGTTCACCGATGCGATACCCAACTCATCCGTGAACGACGAAAGCGCAGGTTGGTCGGCTTCAATCTGCTCCTTCAGGTCTGCCGCGCCGCCACCCCCAATACTCCACGGATGCTTGCCGAACGTCGCCCTCGGTGTATCGGCCACGCTGACGAAATCGCTCTCGCTGCCCGGCTGGTCGATCTGGCCGACGATCGCGCTCCACACCAGCCCCCGCGCCGGGTCGTCCGGCGTGCTGGGTTCGCCCTTGATGCCCATGACCGTGCGAACACCGACATCCATTGGCGCCCGATGCCGGCCGAACAAGATGACCGTGGGCGTGCCGTGGCCCGGGATGTAGGCGCCCGAGGTGTCCACCACATGCGTGAGATCCAGCCGGGGAAGGACCTGCTCGATCAGCTTGCTGCCGAACTCGCGCTTCATGAACGAGTTGGCCGTGATCAGGCCCACGTAGCCGGCGCTGCGGCCATCGGCAGGCTGCACTGCCAACTCGAAGAAGCGTTCGGTGAACGGGGCGCCCAGCGAATACTTCATGTGGCAGCTGGCGTACTTCAACCGATAGGCCGCGTTAAGCGCCGCGTCCTTCACCACGATGTAGGGCGGGTTGCCGACCACAGCATGGTATTGGCGGCCCAGGATGCGCTGCACCTCGGCCAGGTCTTCGCTGGCGTAGGCGTGGGCCAGGCCGGTGTCGGCGTGGCTTGCTGCGGTGTCGAACAGCGACTGGGTTTCGGTCAAACCAAAGCGTGTGCCATGCAGCAGGCTGTCGCCGATGGCCACCGAGACGCGGAAGTTGTGCGCCTCAGACAACCGCCGCGTGCCCGACACCTGCAAGGCCGCCACGAACAGCCGGAAGCGCGAGATGGCAATCGCGAAAGGGTTCAGGTCCACGCCGGCCACCGCGTCCAGCGCCTTCTGCGCAATATCCACCGGGTTGCGGCGGGGTTCATGCCGTTGCCACTCGGCCACCAGCCGATGAAAGCCACCCAGCAGAAAATGGCCCGAGCCGCAGGTGGGGTCGATCATCCGCACCTCGCGGAAACCGAACGAATGGATGGCGGGCGTGAGCGTGCGGTCGAGGATGAACTCTTCGACGAACTCGGGTGTCTGCAGCAGGGCGTAGCGCTTGCGTGTGGCTTCGCTCAGGTCTTGATACAGGTCGCCCAGGAAGCGGGTGTTCCAGGTCGGGTCGGTGAAGTCGTGCGTCAGGGCGCCGGTGCTCAAGTCGATCTGCTGCCAGAACTGGCGCAGCGCCATCGCGGCGTCACCGCTGATGCCGAGGCGGAAGACCGGGTTGTGGGCTTCGTCGAAGAAGGTGCGCAGACCGGGCAGGGCACCGGCTTCGCGGAAGGCGGCCAGCAGATAGTCGCGGTCGCTTTGCAGCGGATGGGCCTGGAAGTAGGCCTCGTGCCGGTCGCGGGCCAAGGCCAAACGGTTGCCGTGGGGGCCAGACTCGGGCGTGCCACCCAGCCAGGGGCGGTCGACCAGTTGGTTGTCTTCGATGAAGCGCAGGAACACGCAACTCAGCAGCCAGTGCACGCCGGCCTGGGTGATGACCTGTTCGGCCCAGGTCAGATAAGTTTCGGCGCAGCGGTCAGCGTCGCGGGCGGCCTGCCATTCGGCCCGCAGGCTGGCGTCCAGGTCGGGCTGCTCGGGGGCTGTCAAGTGGCGCTGGCGCAGGTCGTCTTCCAGGCGCTCGAGCCGGCGGGTGAGGTCAGCCAGTAGTTGGGGGGCGTTGATCACGTGTTGTTTGTCCCTGGGGTCTTGTTCTGTGGGCTCAGACCTCGGCGCGGCCGATCAAGCGCTTAGGCATGAATGAGGCCCGCGCGGTGCTGGTTCTCGACCCAGGCCTGAGGCAGTGCCAATGCGCGGGTGTTGTTGATGTTGTTGACCAGCGGCACCGCCACGCCGTCGATGACCGGCAGACCCTGATGCGCCGTGGGCAGCAGCAGCCACACACTCGGCGTCTGCGCAGGGCGGCCGGCAGCGGCCTCGATCTCGGTGATCAGCGACATGAGGTCATAGCGCGCCAACAGGCCTGCGTTGACCAACAGCAGGGGCGCCGGGCTTTGCAGCAGCGCGGCGCGCAGTGCCGGCAGGGTGCGCTGCACCAGCCGCATCAGGTGGGTCCAGTCACGGCCGCCTCGGTCCGCTGCATCGGCTCGCAGCACCACATTCCAGCCCACGGGCACAGTGCTTGCCTGCTCACGCAGTGCGTTCAGCAGCAGTGCGTCGAAGTTCAGCCGTTGCAGACCTTGCATGGCTTGCGTTGGTTGACGGAAGCGGTGCAGCAGCTCTGTTTCGGCGCGACGCGCAATACGCGGGTCGACAGTGATTACGAGCAAGCCTCCCTGCCGCAGGCTGCGTTGCAAGCGCTCCTCCGCCGCACCGGCATCGGCCACCGTGCCGTCGGGCCCGGCGCCGGTGCTTTGCAGCGTGGTCTGGCGCGAGAACTGTGTCGTGGTGCCGGCGGTCGCCGCGCTGCCCAGCGTGGCAGCTCTGTAGGCACCCGCGCCGTCAGCGGCGGTGGGGTCCCAATGCAGCGGAGCGCCGGCCTCTTCAAGCAGACGGTCCAACTCGGGGCGGCCAGGCAGTGGCGTGGCCTCGGGGTAGCGGCCTCGCACGCGGGTCTGCAGTGCGGAAGGGCTAAGCGTGGCGCCGACGAGCGCGTTGATCGACTGCTTCAGCGCCTGCAGCGCGGGCATGCCGCGGGGATAGATTTCTTGCCGGCTGGACAGTGCCGCTTTTCGAGACGCCGATGCGGCCAGCCGCAGCAAGCGGGTGGACGAGACAGGCGTGGTGGCAGAAGCGCCAGTGCCGATGACCGCGCCCGCTGCGGCGGGAGGTGTCACGCCTTCCAGCGCCTCCAGCACACGAGTCGGCGGCAGCAAGGGGTCGGCCATCGCGCTGGTGTCGGCTGCGGTGCCGAGCTGTCGTGCGTAGTCGGCCCAGGCGGCGGCGGTGGCGATGAGCGTCACCGGCGCGTGGTCGAAGGCCTCGAAGCGCGGTTGGTCGAGGTGCGATTCAGCCTCGACCGCAGCGCGCAACACGGCGCTGGCCTGGCGCACGCGCTCGCTGTCGTCTTGTTCGGCGCAGCCGCGCAGCGAGAGCAGCGCCATGGCCGCCTCTTGCGCGCTCATCACCTGTCCTTGGCTGCGCAGCAGTGTTTCGAGCTGCTGGCGCAGCTCGGTGAAGGCGGTGTTCCGCAGCCAGCGCTCGCGGGCCTTGATGAGCGCGGTGGTTAGCACGCTGCGGTCCACCTGGCTGGCCTGCGTTGCTTCACCCACGGTTGGCCAGGTGCCGGCCTTCACGGCATCGTCCAGGCCGAGGTAGTGGGCAAGGGCGGCCTCTTCCGGGCGGTCATCGCCGGCAGGGCGGCGGGGCAGCAGTTGGGCTGCCAGTTCATTGACGCTGACGGCGCCGCCAGCGTCTTCGTCCACGTCGTGCGCCGTGCTGCGGCCTTGCGTGAGGTCGGGCCGCAGGCGGGCCAGTTCCTTGGCGGTGAGGCGAATCTCTTTGCGAATCTTGTCGCCCACCCCGCGCAGATAGCGGAATGTGATGCGATCGACGGCCAGCAGCGCGCGTGCGTTATGGATGCCCATGCGTTCGAGCACGTCTTGCGCTTCGAGGCTGTAGCCCAGCTCGGCCATGGTGGTGAGCGGCGTGGCGGTCATCGCCGCATTTCGCAAACTCGCGGCCAGGCCGCTCTCGCCACCGCCTTCACTCGGGTGCACCGTCTGGCGTGCCGCGAAGATGGCACGCCAGGCGCGCAGCATGTCTTCGGCGTTGTCGTGGCGCTCGCTGTAGTCGCGCTTCAGCGCCTTGCGGAAGAAGGCGGTGAAGCCTTCGCGAGTGACGGGGTCGAACACATCGCTCTCGATGATCGCTTCCACGTCCAGCATGGCCGGCGAGGTTTGCCCGTCGCCCCACACGGGCGGCTGGCCGACGGCCATTTCATAGAGAGTGACGGCGGCGGCAAAACGCTCGGCGTACAGGTCCCAGCGCGGTGGCTTGCGCAACGACAGAAACGGGTCGAGATAGGGGTGCGTGCCAGCGGTGATGTTGTCGGTGGGCGTGCGGCACAGTGAGAAGTCGAACAGCACGAGCTGCAACTTGCCGGTGCGGTTCTTGGTGATGCCGATGTTTTCGGGCTTGATGTCGCGGTGCGCCACGCCTTCGGCTTCGAGGTGGTTCACCGCCTCGATGAGTTCTTCGCCAAAGCGCTGCAGCATGTCGAGCGACAGGCGGCCTTGCTCGCGCACATCCTTCAGCGTCTCGGCCAGCGTCTTGTCGCCGGCCGTCTTGAGCAGCAGCGCCGTGCGGCCGGCCACGCTGAGCGTGCGGCGGTGGGCAACGATGTTGTGGTGGTGCAGTTTGGCCAGCACGTCGCCTTCAGCGACCAGGCGGTCGTTGTGGGCTACATCCAGCGCGACCTTCAGGATGAGTTCCTCTTCGCTGCCATCCTCGCGCACCAGCAGCGCATCGCTCGACGAGCCTTTGCCCATGCGTTTGACGACGGTGAACGCGCCTTCAAGGCGATCACCGATGCCGGCGACGCTGGGGTCAACGGTCGCTTCGGGGTCGGGCGTCGTCAATTCGTCTTCAACGCCGTCGAGTTCGTCGAGGAAGCCGCGAATGGTGTCGTAGCGGGCCAGCACCTCGGGGCAAGTGGCGACGTGAACGAGTTCTTGCTGCCGTGCGCCGCAGCCGTCCATCACATCCGACAAGCTGAGGCCTTGGCCGATGCGCAGCTTCTCGGTCAGGTCGAGCACCGACTCTGCGGGCGGCTGGCCGCTGAACACGTGGTACGCGATGCAGCCGAGCGAGAACACATCGAGGCTCGGGCCATGAGCGGGGTCGGCACGCGTGGTCTCGGGCGCGAGGTACACCAGGCCCGGGTCTTCCACGTAGTCTTCGACATGGCGCGTGCCCGTGGTGCGATGCACCGTGTCGGGCGACGCCGAGTCGCCGACGTTGCGTGAAGCGGTCTGCCAGTTCATCAACCGCAGTTGCGGATGGTTGCTCTCGATGTCTTGAACCAGGATGCTCTGAGGGCCGAGCGCGCGGTGGTGCAGGCGCTTGGAGTGTGCGTACTTCAGGGTCTCGGCAATGTCGCGCACGAGCTGCAGGCGCTGCGTGACGGTGAGGCGCGTGCCGTGGTCACGCAGCAGGTGATCCAGGCGCACAGCCTTGGGGTCGTGGTCGAACACGAGCGCCGGGCCCAGCTCGGTCTCTTTGTAGTCTTTGACCTTCAGGATGCCAGGATGGTCGATGCCTTCGAGCACCTCGAATTCGCGTCGTGCCTGGCGCACGCGCGTTGCGCGGGCTTCAGGGGTGGAGGTGGTGGCGACGGTGTAGATGCGCACGCGGCGGTGCACGGTCTCAATGGTGACGTGGTGGGCTTCCCAATCCTGAAAGCCTTCACCTTCGGCCAACAGCTTGCCGAGCTTGTAATCGCCAACTTGGCGGTGCTTGTTGGACGGGCGAATGCCGGCCTCGTTGAGGCCGCGCGCAATGGCGCGGGCCTGCTGGGCGTCGACCGTCGATGCGCCCCGGTTGGCAATGCCGTTGGCCAATGCGCCGACGATGCCGTCGTCGTCTGCTGAGCCAGGTCGACCATGCTGGAAAGTGGCGCTCTTCGCGATGCCTTCGAGCCGGCAGGCGAGGCTGCTCGACGACAGAAAGATCGCGGGCTCGACGAAGGGCAACCGAATCTTCGCCTTGGCGATCGCAGGCTGCCGCTTCAGCAGGCTGGCCAGGCGCTTGGCTTTGCGGTTGGCCAGGATCAGCGGGTTGTCGTAGGTGTTGGTGCGGCCGTCGGTGTTCCAGGTCCAGCTGTGTGCATCACCGGTCAGGATGCCAGGCCTGCTCTTTATTTCGACCAGGAACAGACCGGCGGGCGACAGCACGAGGGCGTCGACTTCGCTGACCTTGCCTTCATCGTCGATGAATTCGAAATTCGTCCAGACGTGCCACGGGTCGCGGTCAGGCAGGTGGCCACGCAGCCAGTCGAGGGCCTCACGCTCCCACGCAAAATTGCTTTCGGCGATGACGTGCCAGCGGGCTTGGCCGAGGGTCATGCGGTGCCCTTGGTGGTGTCGGGCACATGCTCCAGCAGCTCGCCGACCGAGCACTTGAACAACGTGCAGAGCTGCTCGATCGCGGGTAGCTCAACGCGGGTGGCGGTCTCGCGGTACAGCGCGGTGATGGTGCTGCGGTTCAGGCCGGTGGCTCGCGCAACGTTCGTGATGTTGAGCTTGTCGCGGCCCATCAAGGACGAGAGGTGGCAGCGGATCATGGTCGCTCTATGTTCAAGGGGTGATGCGCAGAATAGCAAAAGTATTCGCAGCGCACAACCCGGACTTGATTTTCACACTTGGGTGAGGTGCATGGACGAGTCCAGGATTGAGCGAGACACTTGGCTGTGAGACCGAAGCGTCGAAGGTTCGAATCCTTTCACCCCGACCACACGATTCGGACCACGCCGCGCCGTCCTCCGGCGCCGCCATCGCAGCCCGCGCCGCACCTGGCTGGGTCCTGCACGATCAGCTGTCCGCGGCAGGCAGGCCACCGCCACGCCTAGGCGCCCATTCCTGCCGCATGCGTGCAGCCAGGTCGATCATGGGCAGCGCTGAAACGCCGTCGCCGACATCGGCCATGCCGTCGGGGGGCAGCGGGTGAACGACCTCGAAATGCGGCAGCAGCGCATCGGGGATGAAGCGCGATCGCAGCGCATACAGATGCCGGTCGCCCCAGGCGCGTTGCTGCGTGACGTAAAAACGTTGCGGCACCCACAGCGTGAGTTCGTCGCGCGCACGTGTCATCGCCACGTACAGCAGCCGGCGTTCCTCCTCGATCTCGGCGCCGCGGCCGGTGGCCATGTCGGCGGGCAGGCAGCCGTCGACGACGTTGAGCACGTGCACCGCGTTCCACTCCTGTCCCTTGGCGCTGTGGATGGTGGACAGGATCAGGACGTCCTCGTCGCGCAGCGGCGGGCCGGCTTCGTCGCTGCTCGCCTCGGGCGGGTCGAGCGTGAGTTCGGTGATGAAACGCCGGCGGCCGGGCTGGCCGGCGGCGATGTGGGCGAGCTGCTCCAGGTCGGCCGCGCGCACGCGGGCGTCGTCGTACAGGCGCTCCAGGTGCGGCCGGTACCAGGCCAGGACGCGTGACAGGTCGTCGGGCCAGTGCGCCGCATCGCTGCGCAGGTGTTCCATCAGCGCCGCGAGCGCGGCCCAGGGTGCGGCAGCGGCCGGCGGCGGCCTGAACTGCGCCAGGGGTGCCGCGTGGCCCAGCAGCCGCCGCACGCTGGCCGGCCCCATGCCGGGCACCAGCCGCGCCGTGCGCAGCGCCGCCAGTTGCGAAGCCGGGTTGTCGGCCCAGCGCAGCACCGCCAACACGTCCTTGACATGCGCCGCCTCCAGGAAGCGCAGGCCGCCGTACTTGACGAACGGGATGCCGCGCCGCACCAGTTCCAGCTCCAGCGCCGCGCTGTGCGTCGCGGTGCGGAACAGCACCGCCTGGCGCTTGAGCGCCAGTCCGGCCTCGCGCTGTGCCAGCACGGCGTCGGCCACGCCCTGGGCCTGCGCCGCTTCGTCGGCCACCGTCACCAGGCGTGGCGGGCAGGCCGCGGCTCGCTCGGTCCACAGCTGCTTGGCAAAACGCTCCGCTGCCAGCGCGATGACGGCGTTGGACGCCTGCAGGATCGCCGGCGTCGAGCGGTAGTTGCGCTGCAGCGTGAGCACACGCGCCGGTGGCGTGAAACGCCGCGGCCAGTCCAGGATGTGGCGCACGTCGGCGCCGCGAAAGGCGTAGATCGATTGTGCGTCGTCGCCCACCGCCGTCAGGCCACGCCCGTCCGGCTTGAGTGCCTGCGTGATGTCGGCTTGCAGCCGGTTGACGTCCTGCACCTCGTCGACCAGCACGTGGTCGAAGCGGCTGCCGATGCGCGCTGCCATCTCGGGCACCTGCATCAGGTGCCACCAGGCCAGCAGCAGGTCGTCGAAGTCCAGCGACTGCTGCTGCAGCTTGGCCTCGCCGAAGGCGGCAAACAGGCGCTCCAGCGCGGCCGCGTGCTCGCGGCACCAGGGCCACTGCTCGCCCAGCAACTCAGCCAGCGGCGTGCGCGTATTGACGGCGCGCGAGTGGATCGCCAGGCAGGTGGCGGCGAGCGGGAAGCGCTTCTCGCTGTCGGCCAGGCCCAGCAACTGCCGCGTCATCGCCAGCAGGTCCTGCGCGTCGGCGCGGTCGAGCACGGTGAAGCCGGGGGCCAGGCCGATGCGCGGTGCTTCCTCGCGCAGCAGCCGCGCCGCCACGCTGTGGAAGGTGCCGCACCACGGCAGCTCGGGCGGCTTCGTGGTCGCCGGCAGGCGCAGCGCTTCGTGCAGCAGGCGGCCGGCGCGGCGCGCCATCTCGGCGGCGGCACGGCGCGAGAAGGTCAACAGCAGCAGCCGCTGCGGGCTGGCGCCCTGCTGCACCAGCCAGGCCACGCGGGCCGCCAGCGTCATCGTCTTGCCCGAGCCGGCGCCGGCCACCACGAGCAGCGGCCCGGCGTCGGGTGCGTGCTCGACGGCCTGGCGCTGTTCGGGGTTCAGTTCGGTGGCGGTGTGCAATCCGGTGTCGGCTGTTCAGACATACAGGTGGACTGTACGCGCCGCCGGCCGCCGCATCGTGGTCCAATCCGCGCTCACCGGCCGGAGCCTTGCGTGTCGTCGTCCCATTCGCCGCTGTACCTGCTTGAACGCTTCGATGTCGGCATCGTCCGGCTGGATGCCGAGCGGCGCGTGCTCGACATGAACGCCTTCGCGCGGCGCGTGCTGCCGGTGACGGAGAACCAGCCCTTCACCCGCATGGTGCTGGACTTCCACCCCGAACGCTCCAAGTCCAAGGTGGAGTTCCTGCTCGAGCAGGCGGCGGTGTGCCCGGTGTCGAGCCCGCCGCCGATGACGATGATCATCAACATCCCGGAGCGTGTGCTGCTGATCAAGGTGTCGCGCATGTCCGACGGTGCCGGCCAGTCCACCGGCTACACGCTGGTCTTCTACGACATCACCGACGTCGTCAGCAGCGAAGCGCCGGCCGGCGCCCGTGACACCCCGCACCGGCGGCTGAACAAGATCCCCACCGTGCAGGGGCAGCAGATCGTGTTCGTCGACGCCGACCGCGTGCTGCGCCTTCATTCCGACGGTCACTACACGCGCGTCGTCACGGCCGAAGGCAACCGCTTCTGCAACCTCAGCATCGGCGACCTGGAAGCGCGGCTGGAGCCCGAGCAGTTCATGCGCGTGCACCGCAGCCACATCCTGAACCTGCGCGCGGTGCACGAACTCGTGCGCAGCGAAGGCCGGCTGTCGGTGCGGCTGCAGGGCGACGACGAAGTCATCCCGGTCTCGCGCACCAGCACGGCGGCGCTGCTGGCGCGACTGGGCCTGCCGGCGGCGCCGCGTCAGGGTTGATCCCGATCTATCGTTTTCCCTGATCCGGCGGGCCCCCGAAACGGGGCCCGCTGCACTTCGTGCAGCCAGGCGACCGTTCGTGCGGATGCGGGCGGCTTTCGTGCATCGGTGGCCGATCCGGGCGCCCGACCCTTCGCTTGAGAGGCAGCGGCACTTTGGCGAATACTGCGCCGCTGTCCTGAACAGCCCCCAAGACAAGACCGGAGACGACGCATGATTCCACCCACCTTCGACTACCACGCACCACGTTCCGTGGGCGAGGCGCTCACGCTGCTGGGCACGCTCGGCAGTGATGCCAAGCTGCTGGCCGGCGGCCACAGCCTGCTGCCGATGATGAAGCTGCGTTTCGCGCAGCCGGCGCACCTGATCGACCTCAACCGCATCGCCGAGCTGCGCGGCATCCGCGACGATGGCGCCACCGTCTGCATCGGCGCGATGACGGTCGAGAACGAACTCATCGCCAGCCCGCTGTTGCAGGCCAAGGTGCCGCTGCTGGTGGAGGCGGCCAAGCTCATCGGCGACCCCCAGGTGCGCAACCGCGGCACCATCGGCGGCGATATCGCGCATGGCGACCCGGCCAACGACCACCCGGCGCTGGCCCTCGCGCTGGACGCCAGCTTCATATTGCAGGGCGCGGGCGGCAAGCGCACCGTGAAGGCCGACGACTTCTTCCTCGGCACCTACATGACGGCGCTGGCCGAAGACGAGATCCTGGTCGAGATCCGCGTGCCGGCCTTCGCCGCCAAGACGGGCTACAGCTACCACAAGCTCAAGCGCAAGACCGGCGACTGGGCCACCGCCGGCGCGGCCGTGGTGCTGCGGCTGGACGGCGGCGTGGTCAGCCAGGTACGCATCGGCCTGACCAACGTGGCGCCGATGGCACTGCGCGCGAGAGGCGCCGAAGACGCGTTGCGCGGCAAGCCGCTCACCGAGGCCACGATCGAAGCCGCCGCCGCTGCCGCGATGGCCGCCTGCGACCCCGCCGCCGACCTGCGCGGCGACGTCGAATACAAGACCGCGATGGCCGGCCAGATGCTCAAGCGCGCGATCCGCGCCGCTGCGGCCCGCTGCCAATAAGGGAGACTGAAGATGGCAAAGAAACTGATCAGCGTGAAGGTCAATGGCCGCTCGCAGGAGAAGGCGGTCGAGCCGCGCACGCTGCTCGTGCACTTCCTGCGCGAGGAACTCCAGCTCACCGGGGCCCACATCGGCTGCGAGACCAGCCACTGCGGCGCCTGCACCGTCGACGTCGACGGCCAGTCGGTCAAGGCCTGCACGCACCTGGCGGTGCAGTGCGACGGCTCCGAGGTGCTCACCGTCGAGGGCCTGGCGCAGGCGGGTGTGCTGCACGCGGTGCAGGAAGGCTTCTACAAGGAACACGGCCTGCAGTGCGGCTTCTGCACCCCGGGCATGCTGATGCGCGCCTGGCGCTTGCTGCAGGAGAACCCGAACCCGACCGAAGAAGAGATCCGCGCCGGCATGAGCGGCAACCTGTGCCGCTGCACCGGCTACCAGAACATCGTCAAGGCGGTGCAGTATGCGGCCGCCAAGCTGCAGCAAACTGAAAAGGTGACCGCATGAACGCGCCGATGGACCCGAAGCTGCTCGAGCGCAAGGACGCCCTGCAGGGCATGGGCGACAGCCGCCTGCGCAAGGAAGACGCCCGCTTCATTCAGGGCAAGGGCAACTATGTCGACGACATCAAGATGCCCGGCATGCTGCACATGGACATCGTGCGCAGCCCGTATGCCCACGCCCGCATCAAGAAGATCGACAAGTCCGAGGCGCTGAAGGTGCCGGGTGTCATCGCGGTGCTCACCGCCGACGACCTGAAGCCGCTGAAGCTGCACTGGATGCCCACGCTGGCCGGGGACGTCGCCGCCGTACTGGCCGATGAGAAGGTGCACTTCCAGATGCAGGAAGTGGCGGTCGTGATCGCCGAGGACCGCTACGCCGCCGCCGACGGCGTCGAGGCGGTGCAGGTCGAATACGAAGAGCTGCCGGTGGTCATCGACCCCTACAAGGCGCTCGAGCCCGACGCCCCGGTGCTGCGCGAGGACCTGGCCGGCAAGACCAGCGGCGCGCACGGCCCGCGCGAACACCACAACCACATCTTCACCTGGGACGCCGGCGACAAGGCCGCGGCCGACGCCGCCATCGCCGCCGCACCGGTGGTGGTGCGGGAGCACCTCTACTACCCGCGCGTGCACCCCTGCCCGCTGGAGACCTGCGGCTGCGTCGCCAGCTTCGACCCGGTGCGCGGCGAGCTCACGACCTACATCACGAGCCAGGCGCCGCACGTCGTGCGCACGGTGGTGTCGCTGCTGTCGGGCATCCCCGAAAGCAAGGTGCGCATCGTGTCGCCGGACATCGGCGGCGGCTTCGGCAACAAGGTCGGCGTGTACCCGGGCTACGTGTGCGCGATCGTGTCGTCGATCGTGCTCGGCAAGCCGGTGAAGTGGGTCGAGGACCGGGTCGAGAACATCTCGTCCACCGCCTTTGCCCGCGACTACCACATGGACGGCGAGATCGCCGCCACCGCCGACGGCAGGATCACCGGGCTGCGCGTCAACGTCATCGCCGACCACGGCGCCTTCGACGCCTGCGCCGACCCGACCAAGTTCCCGGCCGGGATGTTCCACATCTGCTCGGGTTCCTACGACATCCCGGCGGCGTACTGCCAGGTCAAGGGCGTCTACACCAACAAGGCGCCGGGCGGCGTGGCCTACCGCTGCAGCTTCCGCGTCACCGAGGCGGTGTACCTGGTCGAACGCATGGTCGACATCCTGGCGCAGAAGCTGGGCATGGACAAGGCCGAGATCCGGGCCAGGAACTTCATCAAGCGCGAGCAGTTCCCGTACACCAGCGCCTTCGGCTTCGAGTACGACTCGGGCGACTACCAGACCGCGCTGGACAAGGTCCTGGCTGCCGTGGACTACAAGGCGCTGCGGGCGGAGCAGGCGGCCAAGCGCGCCGACCCGAACTGCCCGACGCTGATGGGCATCGGCCTGGTGAGCTTCACCGAAGTCGTCGGCGCCGGCCCCAGCAAGATGTGCGACATCCTCGGTGTCGGCATGTTCGACAGCTGCGAGATTCGCGTCCACCCCACCGGCAGCGCGATCGCCCGCATGGGCACGATCTCGACCGGTCAGGCGCACGCCACCACCTACGCGCAGATCATCGCCACCGAACTCGGCATCCCGAGCGAGGTGATCCAGGTCGAGGAGGGCGACACCAGCACCGCGCCCTACGGCCTGGGCACCTACGGCAGCCGCAGCACGCCGGTGGCCGGCGCGGCGATAGCGATGGCGGCGCGCAAGATCCACGCCAAGGCGAAGAAGATCGCCGCCCACCTGCTGGAGGTGAGCGAGGGTGACCTCGACTGGGAGATCGACCGTTTCAACGTCAAGGGCGACTCAACGAAGCACAAGACGATGAAGGACATCTGCTGGGCCGCCTACAACAACGTGCCGGCCGGCCTGGAGATGGGGCTGGAGGCGGTGCACTATTACGACCCGCCGAACTTCACCTTCCCGTTCGGCATCTACCTCGCGGTGGTCGACATCGACCGCGCCACCGGAGAGACCAAGGTGCGCCGCTTCTACGCGCTGGACGACTGCGGCACGCGCATCAACCCGATGATCATCGAGGGCCAGATCCACGGCGGCCTGACCGAAGGTTACGCGGTGGCGATGGGCCAGCAGATGCCGTTCGACGCCCAGGGCAACCTGCAGGGCAACACGCTGATGGACTACTTCCTGCCGACCTTCGTGGAAACGCCGCACTGGGAGACCGACTTCACGGTCACGCCCAGCCCGCACCACCCGATCGGTGCCAAGGGCGTGGCCGAGTCGCCGCACGTCGGCTCGATCCCGACCTTCACCTCGGCCGTCGTCGATGCCTTCGCGCACCTGGGCGTCACGCACATGACGATGCCGCACAGCGCCTACCGTGTCTGGCAGCAGCTGAAGGCCAGCGGAGTGAATCTGTAATGGAGGTCAAGCTCGACAAGCGTTACCCGGTCGCCGCCACCCCGCAGCAAGCCTGGGCCGTGCTTTCGGACGTGCGCGCCACCGCCGGCTGCATGCCCGGCGCCCAGATCACCGAACAGCTCGACGACACCCACTACAAAGGCACCGTCAAGAGCAAGGTCGGGCCGGCGGTGATGACCTTCAATGGCGACATCGAGGTACAGGGGCATGACGCCGCGGCGCGTTCGCTCACGCTGATGACCTCGGGCAAGGATAGGTCGGGCTCGTCGGCCACGATGAGCCTGGTGGCCAGCGTCGAGCCGGGCGCGACGCCGGCCAGCTCGACGCTGGTCGGCGTGGCCACGATCACCGTCAGCGGCAAGCTGGCGCAGTTCGGCAGCCGGCTGCTGGTGCCGGTGTCGGACGCGATGCTGGCGCAGTTCGCCGACAACTTCCGCGCCGCTGCGGCTGCGGTGCCAGGGCCCGCCATGGCGGGCGCACCGGCGGCAGCGGCGGCGCCAGCCGCAGCACCGGGGCCGGTGAAGGAACTGAACGCGCTGGCGCTGATGTGGGCCGTCATCAAGGCCTGGTTCGCCGGCATCTTCCACCGCAAGGCATGACCGACGCGGCGCTGCGTGAGGCCCTGCAGCGGGCGGGCTACATCGCCGACGAGGGCTTGGCCACCACGCTGTGGCTGGCCGGCGAGCTGCAGCGCCCGCTGCTGCTGGAAGGCGACGCCGGTGTCGGCAAGACCGCGCTGGCGCTGGCGTTGGCGCGCGTGCTGGGCCGGCGCCTGGTGCGACTGCAGTGCCACGAGGGGCTGGACCTGGCGCAGGCGGCGTACGAATGGAATTACGGCAAGCAGCTGCTGGCGATCCGCCTGCACGAGACGCAGTCCGAGCGCGTGCAGGAGAGCGACCTCTTCGCGCGCGACTACCTGCTCGAACGTCCGCTGCTGACGGCGATCTCGAGCGAGGCGCCCTGCGTGCTGCTGATCGACGAGATCGACCGCGCCGACGAGGCCTTCGAGGCCTTCCTGCTGGAGGTGCTGGCCGACTACCAGATCACGGTGCCCGAACTCGGCACCCTCACCGCGCGCCACGTGCCGGCGGTGCTGCTGACGAGCAACGGCACGCGCGAGCTGTCCGACGCGCTGCGCCGGCGCTGCCTGTACCACTGGCTCGACTACCCGACGCTGGCGCGCGAGATCGCGATCGTGCGCGCCACGCTCCCGATGGCCGAGAGCGCACTCGTCGAGCAGTCGGTCGCCTTCGTGCAGCGGCTGCGGCGCGAGGACCTGGGCAAGACGCCGGGCGTGGCCGAAACGCTGGACTGGATCCGCGCGCTGCACCGCTTGCAGATGAAGGCGCTCCCCGAGGACCCGCACGCACTGATGAGCACGCTGGGCTGCCTGCTGAAGACGCGCGAGGACCGCTTCCAGCTCGGGCCGGAGCGGGTGCGCCAGCTGGTCGAGGGCCGGCGTGCAATTGGTGTCGCTGAGAAGGCGGCCTAGGATGAAACGGCCGCCGCCAGGCATCGCCACGGCCCGACGGCATTGGCATGCGGTGCCGTTGGCTCGACGCTCATGCCTCTCGGGCCGACAGTCTGCTGGCGGCCTGTTGCGGACCTTGCCGGGTGTGCGCTTTCTGCGCTCGACGTTTTGCGCCGGTCGCGGCAGGCGGTGCCCGGCGGGCGCGCTGACTGTGGCGGTCGGTGCTGCGCACCGACTCCCCTGCGCTGCTCGCCTTGAGGGGGTGCCGCATAACTCGCTTCGTTCGCTGCGCTCACTGCGCTCAAACAGGATGCGGCAAGTCAGTTCACG
>JAUXVE010000086.1 GCA_030680415.1 Rubrivivax sp. | reverse complement strand
GCGCCGCCGCCATGGGCGTCGAGGCCGGCACCGGTGCCGGCACGCCGGCGCCGTCACGCAAACCCATGGATACCGCCAGTGCCACGCCGGCGGCCAGCAGCCCGGCGCCCAGCAGCAGGGCCTGGCGCCGGCCCTTGCGGGCGGCCGGCGTGGGCGGCGCCGGGTCTTCTGCCTGTTCGCTCGCCGTCTCGGCGGCGCTGTGGCGGTCGACCCAGCGTCGCAGCTCGCTGGCCATCTCGGCCGCGCTGGCGTAGCGCTCGGCGGGGTCGCGCGCCATCGCCCGCGCCGCGATCGCCGCGAGCGTCGGCGACACGCCCGACCGCAGCTCGTGCGCCGGCGCCGGGTGGTTGTTGAGCACGGCGCTGGTGATCTGCTCGACGCTGTCGCCGGTGTAGGCCTTGCGCCCGGTGAGCAGCTCGTAGAACACCACGCCCAGGGCGTGGATGTCGGTGCGCGCGTCGACCACGCCGCCTTGCAACTGCTCGGGCGCCAGGTAGTGCGGCGAACCTGCGACCATGCCTTCCAGCGCCGGCAGCACGGCGCCGTGGGCGACGCGGGCGATGCCGAAGTCCAGCACCTTGGGCTTGTCGTGCCGGCTGAGAAAGATGTTGGCCGGCTTGATGTCGCAATGCACGACGCCGCGTGCATGCGCGTAGGCCAGTGCGTCGGCCACGCGCCGCACCAGTTGCGCCGCCTGTCCGGGTGTCGGCCGCCAGCCGGCGGCCAGCTTCAGCCGCAGGTCGCTGCCGTGCAGCCGCTCCATCGCGATGTAGACGCCGTGTGCCGACAGCCCGGCGTCGTGCACGGTGACGATGTGGGGGTGGTTCAGCCCGGCGGCGGCGCGCGCCTCGTTGAGGATGAGTCCGTCCAGCGAGACGCGCGTGGCGGTGTCGATGTCGAGTTGCAGCGTCTTGACCGCCACCGTGCGCGACAGCAACGGGTCCCATGCTTCGTGCACCTGGCCCAGGCCGCCGTGGCCGAGCAGACCCTTGAGGGCATAGCGCCCGATGTGCGAGAGGGTCGGCTGCTGCGCGACGGCGGCGTCGGGCGGGGCGGGCGGGTCCTCGTCGACGAGGTCGATGACGACATCCGGGATGTCGGCGTGCGCCGCCGAAGACGGCGCTTCCAGGGCCGGCGGCAGCGAATCCACGAAGTGCGGCAGCGAGTCGCCCGGCCCCGGCGGCAACGCGGCGACCGTGGCCGCGAACTCGGTCGCCGGCGCAGTGGCACGCCGACGGATAGGGAAGAGGTTGTAGCCCACGGAGCCACAGCTTAAGTGCAGCCGACGCCCCCGGCGCGGTGAAAAGGCGCGCTTTCGGGGCGGTTAACGTCCGCTCGAGCCTGTTGCCCGACCCGAGGGCCCGGCGTCGAGCGCCCGCCCGAGCTGCGCCGCCGCGGCCTGCAGCTGCGGCATGGCGCTGGCGAACGACAGCCGCAGATAGCGTTCGGCCAGCGCCGGGCCGAAGTCGCGGCCCGGCGTCAGCGCCACGTGGGCGCGGCGCATCATGTCGAAGCAGAAGTCCCAGCTCGACGCGGCATGGGCCGAGCAATCGGCCCAGGCATAGAAGGCGCCGTCGGGCGCCACCGGCACCGGCAGCCCCAGGCCTTGCAGCGCTGGCACGATGAAGTCGCGGCGGCGGCGGAACTCGGCGCGGCGGCGCTCGTATTCGGCCATCGACTCCGGCTCGAAGCAGGCCAGCGCGGCGTGCTGGGCCAGCGAGCTGGCACAGATGTAGAGGTTCTGCGCCAGCCTTTCCACCGCCCCCACCAGTTGCGGCGGCAGCACCATCCAGCCCAGCCGCCAGCCGGTCATGCCGAAGTACTTGCTGAAGCTGTTGATCGAGATGATGTCGTCGCCCAGCGCCAGCGCGCTGTGGCCGTAGGCGTCGTCGTAGCTCAGGCCGAGGTAGATCTCGTCGACGATGGTGACGCCGCCGCGTGCGCGCACGGCCTGCACGATGGCGGCCATTTCGTCGCCTGCGATCGACGTGCCGGTGGGGTTGCTGGGCGACGCCAGCAGCACACCGCGCGTGGCCGGGCCCCAGTGCGCAGCCACCGACGCGGCGTCGAGCTGGAAACGCGCGGCGGCCGTGGCCGGCAGCAGGCGCGGCGTGGCACCGACAGCCGACACGAAGTGCCGGTTGCAGGGGTAGCTGGGGTCGGGCATCAGCACTTCGTCGCCGGGCTCGAAGAGGGCCAGGCAGGCCAGTTGCAGCGCCGCCGACGCGCCCGCGGTGACGACGATGCGCGCCGGGTCCACGGCGACGCCGAAGCGGCTGCCGTACCAGCCGGCGATGCGCTCGCGCAGCGCCGGCAGCCCGGTGGCCTGCGTGTACTGCGTGCGGCCTTCGCGCAGGCAGCGCACGGCGGCGGCCTGCACCAGCGGCGCGGCGGTGAAGTCGGGCTCGCCGATGTTGAGGAAGACCATCGCCTCGCCGCCGCGTGCCGGGTCGCATTCCGGGCTGCGCGCGATGAGCTCGGCGGCCTTGGCGCACTCCATCACGTAAAAGGGCTCGATCAGGTCGAGCCGCTTTGCGGTGCGGATCATGCGGGCCACCGCCGCACGGCGACGTATCGTCTTGCTCCCTCTCCCGCTTGCGGGAGAGCGGAATTGGCCCCCTCTCCCGCTTGCGGGAGAGGGCTGGGGTGAGGGTGCATTTGGCGGCAGCAGAGCGGTACAACAGCCCTCACCCCAGCCCTCTCCCAGAGGGAGAGGGAGTGAACGCGAAATGCCGTCACTCGGGCATGCTCTCAGCCGCGCGCCGGCCGCGCTTCTTCGGGGCGCAGCTCGGCGGCGCACTTGTCGAGCACGCCGTTGACGTACTTGTGGCCGTCGGTGCCGCCGAAGCTCTTGGCCAGCTCGACCGCCTCGTTGATGGCCACGCGGTAGGGGATGTCGATGCAGTGCATCAGCTCGTAGACGCCGATCATCAGCACCGCATGCTCCACCGGTGACAGCAGCGTGGTCTTGCGGTCGACATGGCGCGTGAGCACGGCGTCCAGCGCCGCGGCGTGTTCGATGCTGCCGTGCAGCAGGGCGTCGAAGTGGGCGCGGTCGCACTTGGCGAAGCCGTCCATGTCGCGAATGTGCGCTTCCACCGCCGCCGGCTCTTCGCCCGACAGCAGCCACTGGTACAGCCCCTGCAGCGCCAGTTCGCGCGAACGGCGGCGTGCCGACTTCGGGGGCGCGCGCTTGGCGGCCGGGGTTTCGGTCACGACAGGTCGTCCATCAGGTTGGCCATCTCCACCGCCACGCGGGCGGCTTCGCGGCCCTTGTCTTCGGCGCGCGCCCAGGCCTGTTCCTCGTTTTCCACCGTGAGGATGGCGTTGGCCACCGGCATCTGGAATTCGAGCGAGACGCGGGCGACGCCGGCGCCGCTTTCGTTGGCCACCAGTTCGAAGTGGTAGGTCTCGCCGCGGATCACGCAGCCCAGCGCGACGAGGGCGTCGAAATCGCCCGACGCGGCCATCGCCTTCAGCGCCAGCGGGATCTCCAGCGCGCCGGGCACCGTCACGTGCTTGATGTCGCCGGCTTCGACGTCCAGCCGTTCCAGCTCGGACAGGCAGGCCGCGGCCAGCCTCTCCGTCAGCGCCTCGTTGAAGCGCGCACGCACGATGCCGATGCGCAGGCCGTCGCCGATGAGCTCGCCCGCGCTGCCCTGGTCAGCGTTTCTCATGGTCTTTCCTCCTTCAGGCGGCAGCAGCCGGGGCGGCGACGAAACCGGTGATCTCCAGGCCGTAGCCTGTCATGCTGGGCATGCGGCGCGGGCTGCCGAGCAGCCGCATGCGGCTGACACCCAGCTCGCGCAGGATCTGCGCGCCGATGCCGTAGGTGCGCAGGTCCAGTTGCGCACGCGGCGCTGCCGCGGTGTGGCCGTGCCCCAGCAGCTGCGGCAGCAGCGCGGCGGCGTCGCCGGTGGTGTTCAGCAGCACCGCCACGCCGAAGGGCGCGCTGCGGATCGCCGCCAGCGCTGCCGGCAGCGGCCAGGAGTGGCCGGCGCCGCCGGCGTCGAGCATGTCGAGCGCGGTGAAGGGCTCGTGCACACGCACCGGCACCTCCTCGCCTTCGGCCCAGTTGCCGTGCCGCAGCGCCAGGTGCAGGCCGCCGCCCCTGTCGCTGAAGACGATGCATTCGAACGCCCCCTGCGGCGTTTGCAGCGAGCGCGTGCCGAGGCGTTCGATCAGCGTCTCGTTGTGGCTGCGGTAGCCGATGAGGTCGGCGATGGTGCCGATCTTCAGGCCGTGTTCGCGTGCAAAGATCTCCAGGTCGGGCAGCCGCGCCATCGTGCCGTCGTCCTTCATCACCTCGCAGATCACGGCCGCCGGCGTGAGGCCGGCCATGCCGGCGAGGTCGCAGCCGGCTTCGGTGTGGCCGGCGCGCATGAGCACGCCGCCGTCCTGCGCCTGCAAGGGGAAGATGTGGCCGGGCTGCACCAGGTCGGCGGCGGTGGCGTCGCGCGCCACCGCGGCCTGCACGGTGCGCGCGCGGTCGGCCGCCGAGATACCGGTGGTGACGCCGCTGGCGGCTTCGATGGAGACCGTGAACGCGGTGCCGTGCTGGGCGCCGTTGCGGCTGGTCATGGGCGGCAGCCGCAGGCGTTCGCAGCGTTCGCGCGTCAGCGTCAGGCAGATCAGGCCGCGCGCATGGCGGGCCATGAAGTTGATGGCCGCGGGCGTGACGTGTTCGGCGGCGAGCACGAGGTCGCCTTCGTTCTCGCGGTCTTCCTCGTCGACCAGGATCACCATGCGGCCGGCGGCCAGCTCGGCCACGAGCTCGGGAACGGGGGAAATGGGCATGTGCAGATTGTAGGTGGCGGGCCCGTCAGAAGCGTTCGCGCCCGGGTGGCCGCAGGCGCAGTCGCAGGTCGTCGCCAACGGGCTGCACGTCGATGAAACGGAACTCCAGCGCGTCGGCCAGGCTTTCCAGCGGCCCGAAGGCCGCCATCTCGCGACCGAGGCCGATCAGCTTCGGCGCCAGGTAGACCAGCAGCTCGTCCACAAGGCCCGCGCGCAGCAGCGAGGCATTGAGCTTGTGACCGGCTTCGACGTGCAGTTCGTTGATGTCGCGGTTCCCGAGTTCGTCGAGCAGGGCGGCGAGGCCGACCTTGGCGTTCTCACCCGGCAGCAGTGCGGTCCGGGCACCGCGCGCCTCCAGCGCGGCGCGCCGCGCGGTGTCGTCGGCGGCACCGAAGATCCAGACGCCGCGGCCGGGCGGGTCGAGCAGCCTGGCTGCCGGCGGTGTCTCGAAACGCGAATCGACCACCACGCGCAGCGGCTGCATCGCGGTGGGCACCAGGCGCACATCCAGCCGCGGGTCGTCCTCGAGCACGGTGCCGATGCCGGTGAGCACGGCCGACGCGCGCCGGCGCCAGGCATGGCCGTCGGCACGCGCCGCTACGCCGGTGATCCACTGGCTGCGGCCGTTGGCCAGTGCGGTGCGGCCGTCCAGCGAAGCCGCGATCTTCAAACGCAGCCAGGGCCGGCGGCGCACGATGCGCGAGAAGAAGCCGATGTTGAGGTCGCGCGCGGCGGCGGCCAGGTCGGCGACACCGGCGTCGGCGGCCATCGTGACCTCGATGCCGGCGGCGCGCAGGCGCGCCAGGCCTTCGCCCGCGACCTGCGGGTGCGGGTCGCCCACGGCCACCACGACGCGGGCCAGGCCGGCGGCAATGAGCGCATCGCAGCAGGGCGGCGTGCGGCCGTGGTGGGCGCAGGGCTCCAGCGTGACCCAGGCCGTGGCGCCGCGCGCCGGGTGGCCGGCGGCCTGCGCGTCGCGCAGCGCCATCACTTCGGCATGCGGCCCGCCGGCCTGCTGCGTGGCGCCACGGCCGAGCACGGTGCCGTCGGCCAGGCCGATGATGCAGCCGACGCGCGGGTTGGGGTCGGTGACGCCGAACGACGACTCGGCCAGGGCCAGGGCTTCGAGGAGGCGGGTGCGGTCCAGGGGCGACATGCGCGGCAGTTTAGGCGTGCCGCCAGTGCCTACTTGCACAAGTCTGCGTCAGCACCGAGAGCGACCTGGGAGTACCCGATGCAAGGCGCAAACCGCAGCGATGCCCAGCGGCATCGCGAGGATTTGCAATGCCGCAGCCGGTGCTTCCAGGCCGCTCGAATGCAGCAAGACTTGTGCAAGCAGGCACTAGGTCGATGGCTGGTGCGCGAAAGTCGAGGTCGGGCAGGCAAAGGTCTCCGCCGCGGCAGGCGGCGTGGCCGGCGCGTTGCCCGCTCGGATGACCAGATAGTTCTGGTTGGTTTGCGGGCCACCGATGTTGGTGTAGGCCGCGTTCGCGTGGTAGCGGCAGACTTTGTATAGGGCAGCCGAGTTCTCGCCCAGCGTTGCTGCCAGCGCGGTGGGCGGGTTGTTCGCAAAGCGCAGCGTGCCCGACCATGACGGTGGCAACTCCGGGTTGACGATGACCACCGGAACGGCGCAGAAGTAGCTCGTATAGCCCGTCGCGCCAATCGTCGTGTTTTGCCACACGCACGATATGTTGCCGCTCAGGCCGTTCGAGTCGATGTAGTCCACGCTGGGCAGTGGCGGCTGGCTCAACGCGGGCGACGGCGGGTAGGCTGCGTTGTTGGCCGACGGCGCCGGGCTTGCCTGTGTCGAGTAGCGCAGGAAGCCAGACAGCAGCATGGCGGTGTTGCTGCCGCAGACCATGTTGCCTGTTGTCAGGTCGGCCGTCGACGCCGCCGACGTGGTGCACAGCGTGATCAGACCGGTCACGTCGTTGAACCGCCAGGCCACGTTGGCAACCGCGCCCGGTGGCTTGAAGCCACTGGTGCCGTCACCCAGATCCTTGGCCAGCACCGGAATGCCACGCTTGCGGCCCTGCGGCTGCCGCAGCAGGTCGCCATCGCCGGGCACGCTGAGGGTGGCAGCGAGTTCCGGGGCGATGCCGGCGATCAGCGTTGCCAGGCTCACCCGCTGCGTCTCGCCGCTGCGGTCTTCCCAGGTCACGTCCACGACCACTGACTTGCCGGCGCGCGGCGCGCCCAGTGATGCGACGGTGCGCCTGCGCGTGAAACTGGCATTGCTGCCGAGGATGCCGGTCTCGGTGAAAGTGCCTTCCGCAAGATCGGCAAAAGTGGTGCCCCCGGCCGGGCCGGCCAGGGCGACGAAGGCGCGCCACTGCTCGATTTCCTGCTGAGCCAGGCGCACGGCCTCCGAACGCTGCTTGGCGACGTCTGAATTGCTGCGCAGCGTCGATTGCACGCCCACCAGCCCGACCATGCCGATGCCCATGACGGCCAGCGCCACCAGGGCCTCGACCAGCGAGACGCCGCGTTGGTTCTTGGTGAGGACCGCTGGCTTCATGGATTGGCCTTGAAGTCGCGCCAGCCGCCGCCCAGGCGTACCCAGCTGCCGTAGCCGATGCGCAGGGTGTTAAGGACCGCTGGGCTGTAGATGACCGAGAGTTCGTCCGTCGCGGCCGGGGCGCTCGTGTATGAGGTCAGCAGCGATGTCTCGGAGACCAGCGCGCCAGTAATGCTGGTGGGGGTGTTGGGCAGATTCACGGTGACTGCACTGGCGGCGCCGGCTGGTGGAGTGCGGCCAGTGATATAGACAAAGCCGGTGATGTCGACATCATTGCCCAGCGTGAGCGATGTGCCGTCGATCACCAGCAACACCGGGGCTAGGACGCCAATGTCAGCGTCCAGGGTGAGGTTGCCGTCGACCCAGATGATGCGCCCCGGGTTCTGCGCCAACAGTGCATTGATGTCCGCCGCCGTGCACGTGGTCGAGGGCGGTGACGGACAGCGGCGCAGGCCGGGTTGCTGCCTGTAGGTGTCGCGCTTCATGCCGAGGATCGAAACGAACATGCGCTCACCTGCCGTCAGCGCCGGCGGTGCCGGCGGCGTGGTGGTCGGCGCGGTGATCGACAACGCATCCAACTTCTTGTCGTCGTCGGCGAAACTCTGCTCAGCGGGCGTACCGGGAACGGAGTGGACATCGAAAAGCCCCTTGTCGGCGGCGGTGAAGAGGATGCCGGCATTGACCGTGAAGCCGCCGCTGCCCGTGTCGGCATTGACGACACGCAGCTTGGGCGCCAGTGTCGCAGGGGCGACGCCCATGCGCGCGGTGACCGCCGCCGCAGGCGGCACGGCCAACCCGCTGCGCAACGCCAGCATCACGTGCACAGACGACAGGCCTTCGCCAATATCGCTGCGCGGCAGGTAGTCGAGGCAGGTATCTGACGACGCAGCCGGCAGCCGACTGCAACCGACACTGATCAACGGCATCAGGCCGGGGCGCGGAACCGTCGGCGCGACCCAGGGCGACGACGTCGGCGCAGTGGCTTCGGGCGTGGCCACCCAGACCCTGAAGGCCGGGAACGGCCCGCTGCCGCTGGTTGCCGCGGTCAGGGTTGCGGCGCTCGCGTTCGGGCAACTGCAACTCCATTGGGCGCCATCGAAAACACAGGTGGGCCACCAATCGCCGGCGATCTGGGTGCTGCGGATGTTCTGGCTGAGATTGCCATTGGCTGCGATCGCAACATAACGCTGCTGGAAGCTCGTCGTTGGCGTGGCATCGCCGCAGCTGTTGTTGATGACGCCACCGTTGAGCTGCGCCAGCGCCCACTCGACCCCAGCGTCGGCCGCCTCGAACGCGAGTGTGCTGCGGGCCTGGTTGGCCGCAGTTTTCTGTTCGAAGATGAGGTTACGGCTGGCGTACGCCGCTGCCAGAGAGACCACGAAGAAGAGCACCATCACGACGACCAGCGAAGCCGCGCCGCGCTGGCGGCTTCCGCTCAAGGTGCGGGCCAGCGGGTCCTTCATGGGCACACCACGGTTGACGACACGTTGAACTTGACGCCGTCATTGCGCAGGCGAATGCGGCTGACCACGGTGCGGGTCAGGCTGGGTTCACTGAGCGCGTGCCCGGTGATCGTGACCGTGGCATCGGTGATCGTCAGGGTAGGCCAGCAGTTCTGGGTCCCGTTGGCACACAGACGCGGGCAAGCCAACTGGATGGCAGGTACGTCCTCGATCTCAACTGTGAACGCGGTGACACTGAGCGTATTCACATCGGTCAGGTCCTGGGCGGTGGCGCCGATGCGCTGGCGTATGGCCCCGTTGACCAGCCGGTAGCCGAAAAACGAGGGCGCCACTCCAGGGCGGTCGTACGTGTAGGTCACGATGTCGCCATCCTGACCCGGCACTTGCAGGCCGATGCGATTGTTGGGAATCGGCTGGACGAGGGCGCTCTGCGCAGACCAAGCCGACCAATGCGGGGTGGCGTCATAACCCGCGCGCCGCAACTCCCGCGTGATGATGTCTGCCGCCGCCCGCAGGTCTTGCTGGACCTGGGTCTCGAGCAGCAGCCGCCGGTTCTCACCGAGCTGGGTGCCGGCCAGCATCGCGGCCCCGGCCACGATGAATAAACCGATGGCCACGCCGACCATCATCTCCACTAGCGACAGCCCGCGTTGCCGCGTGCGCGGGCAGCCGAGCCAGGCTGGCGTCAGCATGGCTTTTCCCCCGATACCAGGCCACCCGGCGCGCATACCTTGGGACGGCCGCTGGCGCTGATTTCTGTTCGCAGTTGGGGCGGGGAGCTTGGACGCACTAGTTCGGCCTGAGCCCAGAATTCACTGGCTGGCGGCGGTGCAGCACCCGAAACCCCAGCTACAAAGTAGGCGGCCATGGCCCCCGTGGCGGGATCAAACATGATGCGGCTTGAGACGGCTGTAGCACCTGTCACCAGCACCGGCGCGAGCTTTAGCTTGGAGCTGAGCGGCAGTTGGACCGTGCGAATTTCGCGCCGGGGCGCGGTGCAGCGGCTACCCGCCTCGGCCGAGCAATTGCAGGTGCAAGTTGATGGGGACACCGTCCCGCAGGTGTGAACGATGTAGCAGCTCATGCTGTTGGTAACTGTCCTGAAGCTGATGCCGGTCACTTCCTGCCGGGTGGCTGCTTCAGTGCGGGTGAATTGCACGTCGGTCACGAACTGAGCGTTCACGCCGCGCAGGCGCTGCAACTCGATCATGTCGCGTACCGACGGGGCGGCGATGATGAGAACGATCGCCACCACCGCTATCACGATAAGCAACTCCACCAGGGTGAAACCCTGCTGCAGCACGCGGCGCGGTCCAGCGCTCATTTGGCCCAGCACCGGTTAGGGTCGGCCCAGTCGATGCTGCTGCTGCTGCCCGAGCCATAGCGCAGGTTGCCACCGTTCACCTCGGCCGCCAGCAGCTTGCAACGCGTGTCCGCGGTCTGCGAGCTGGCCGCCGTGGCGGTGATGGTGTAGCCGGTTCCGGAGACGCCGCTGAGGGCCAGGGTGTAGTAACCGTTGGCGGTGGTACCAGGAAAGTTCAGGCCAGGCGGATCGGCCGTAGGCGCGGCGCTGAGGTTGCTGCAGTAGGTGGTCCGGCCACTGCGCCAGCGCTCCTGCGCCTGCTGAACCGCGCTGATGGCGCCGAAGGCCTCGGCGCGCCGGCTCTTGCGAATGGAGTCGAGGAAGGACGGCAAGGCGACTGCGGCCAGCAGGGCGACGATGGCCACCGCGATCATCAGCTCGATCAGGGTGAAACCTCGACCGGGCGGCCGTGCAGGGTGGTCAACGCGCATCGGTGGCATCAGTTGGATTCTCCACGCAGCGTTGCAGCCGAGAAAGGCCACCAGTCGGTCGCCGCCCGCCGCTGGTCGCACGACCCCTCGACCAGGGGGTCAGCAGGCGCGGTATCCGATCACGGCCGCGTTGGGCGAGCAGGCGCGCACCCGGCCCATGAGGTTGACCACCAGATGCACCGCCTGCGCGTCCCGGCCCAGCAGCCGAAGCGTGGCGGTCGGCGTGTTCGTGCCCCTGGTCGGATCGAAGGCCATGGAGCCCACATTCGCCCGCACCTGGAGCGGAGCATCGGATGCAAATCTCACGCTGCGCAGCGCGGCCGCGCCGTCAGTGCAGGTGGCGCCGCTGCTGCCGCTGGCGCAGCTGCAGGCGCCAGCCGACCCGGTGTGCACAACGTAGCAGCTGCCGCCGGCATCGTGCTGGAAGCTCATGCGCAGTGTCCGGTTGCCAGCGACGGCCAGGCTGCGCGTAAACATGACGTCCGTCTCAAGCTGGGCCGCGGCGCCCTCCAGGTGGCGGCGCTCGAGTGCCGTGCCCATGCCGGGCAGCACAGCCCCAAGCGTCACGGCGGTGATCGCCATCACCAGCAGGCTCTCGACGAGGCTGACACCGGCCTGCCGGCGGGCTGGGGCGTGGCGATGCGTGCGAGGCTGCGGGCGGTGGTTCATGGCGGCTCCGGGCTGTGAGTGCATGGCGCTCACTGTAGGAAGCCCGGCGTTTCGGCGCGACCCCTGGGGGAGGGTTCCGGCCCCGGCCCTGACGGGGGTCACGCGCCATCCCCCACCCGGGGGTGGGTGCTCAGATGTCCCTGATCAACTGCCTGAACGCATCCACGTCCTCGAACTCCCGGTACACCGACGCAAAGCGCACGTAGGCCACCTTGTCGATGCGTTTCAGCTCTCTCATCACCAGCTCGCCCAGCCGCGAGCTCGCCACTTCGCGCGCCGCGCTGGCGAGCAGCTTTTCCTGGATGCGCTCCAGCGCCGCGTCGATCTGCTCGACGCTGACCGGGCGCTTGCGCAGCGCCAGCGTCATCGAAGCCTTGAGCTTGGCGGGGTCGAATTCGACGCGCGAGCCATCCTTCTTCACCACCGCCGGCAGCGCGATCTCGGGCCGTTCGTAGGTGGTGAAGCGCTTCTCGCAGTGCAGGCAGCGCCGCCGCCGGCGGATGACGTCGCCCTCTTCGGACTCGCGCGTCTCGACGACCTGGGTCTCTTCGTGGGCGCAGTACGGGCAGCGCATGGTGGGTGTGGCCCAGGGCGCCGCCGGTGGCTCAGCGGTAGACGGGGAAGTCGCGCGTCAGCGCGGCCACCTTGGCGCGCACGTCGGCCATGTTCGCCGCGTCGTGCGGGTGGTCCAGCACGTCGGCGATCAGGTGCGCTGTCAACCGCGCCTGTTCGTCCTTGAAGCCGCGCGTGGTCATGGCCGGCGTGCCCAGGCGGATGCCGCTGGTGACCATGGGCTTCTGCGGGTCCTTGGGGATGCCGTTCTTGTTGCAGGTCATGTGCGCTTGGCCCAGGATCGCCTCGGCCTCCTTGCCCGTCAGCCCCTTGGGGCGCAGGTCGACCAGCATGAGGTGGCTTTCGGTGCGGCCGCTCACGATGCGCAGCCCGCGTTCGATCAGCGTTTCGGCCATCACACGCGCGTTGTCCACCACCTGCTGCTGGTAGACCTTGAACTCGGGCGCCAATGCTTCCTTGAAGGCCACCGCCTTGCCGGCGATGACGTGCATCAGCGGCCCGCCCTGGATGCCGGGGAAGATGGCGCTGTTGATCTTCTTCGCCACCGCCTCGTCGTTGCTCAGCACAATGCCGCCGCGCGGGCCGCGCAGGCTCTTGTGCGTGGTGCTGGTCACCACGTCGGCGTGCGGCAGCGGGTTGGGGTAGACGCCGGCGGCGATGAGCCCGGCATAGTGCGCCATGTCGACCATGAAGACGGCGCCGATGGCCTTGGCCACCTTGGCGAAGCGCTCGAAGTCGATGCGCAGGCTGTAGGCCGAGGCGCCGGCGATGATGAGCTTGGGGCGGTGCTCGTGCGCCAGGCTTTCCATGGCGTCGTAGTCGATGGCTTCCTGCGCATCCAGGCCGTAGCTCACCACCTTGAACCACTTGCCGCTCATGTTCAGCGCCATGCCGTGGGTCAGGTGGCCGCCTTCGGCCAGGCTCATGCCCATGATCGTGTCGCCGGGTTGCAGCAGGCCGAAGAACACCGCCTGGTTGGCCTGCGAGCCCGAATTGGCCTGCACGTTGGCGAACTGGGCGCCGAACAGCTGCCTGGCGCGTTCAATGGCCAGCGTCTCGACGACGTCGACGTATTCACAGCCGCCGTAGTAGCGCTTGCCGGGGTAACCCTCGGCGTACTTGTTGGTGAGCTGCGAACCCTGCGCCGCCATCACCGCCGGGCTGGCGTAGTTCTCGCTGGCGATGAGCTCGATGTGCTCTTCCTGGCGGCGGTTCTCGGCCTCGATGGCAGCCCAGGTCTCGGGGTCCACTTGGGCAATGGTGGAAAGCGTGCGGTCGAACATGGCAGTCCTCTTCGGGGTGGAAGGGCCGACGACCAAGCCGGCGCTGAGCCAGCTTTGCGCGCGGTCGAGGGCTGCCCAGGCGAACGGCTGACGCCGCCGAAGATGCCGTGGCGGCCTGCGCTTCCCGGTGGTCGTCCACCTCGGGGCGGGGCCGCCCCTATCGCCAGTTGCGCAGGCCTGCAGTGTAGCCTGGGCCCCGCTCAGCGCAGCAGCAGCGCCACCTTCTCGGCGGCGGGTCTGGCGGCGCCCGGGGCGGCGGGCACGCTGGCGGGCAGATCCACCGGCAGGCTGGCTTCCAGGGCCTTGGGCGGCGTGTTGCTGGCGTTCGCGGGTACCCGCTTGCCGTCGGCCACGTTGCGCATGTGGCCTTGCTCGGCCATCACCCGGGCGGCGTAACCACCGTCGGTTTCCAGCAGGGCGGCGCCCACGTAGTAGCGCAGCCCTGCCTGGACGCTGCCGGCGCGGGCGATGCACTCCTTGAGCACCTGCACCCCCACGCGCAGGTTGCTGATGGGGTCGAACGCAGCGTGCGTGCCGCCGAAGGCGCTGTACTTGTCGTCGTGCACGCGGGTCATGACCTGCATCAGGCCCTGCGCGCCCATGGAGCTCTGGGCGAAGGGGTTGAAGCTCGACTCCACGGCCATGATGGCCAGGATCAGCGTCGGGTCGAGCCCGGCACGCTGGCCGATGGCCCAGGCTTCCCGCACCAGGGCTCCCACCGGCTCGGGCGCCACCTTGTAGCGGCGCGAGATCCAGGTCGCCAGCGTGGCCTGCTCGCGCGGCAGGTCCTTCAGATTGGCGGCCGTGGCGCGCGCCACGGCATCCGGTTCGGCCACCACGGCGAGCAGGTTGCCAGACGCCAGTTCGCGCTCTTCGTGCCGCACCTGCAGCCACTCCAGCGCCACCACCTCGAACTGGTGCCGGACATCGGCGCGGCCGGCGGCAAACACCAGCACCGCCACGGCGGCCAGCCCGACCAGGGCCAGCGTGTTGTGGCTGATCTCCAGCAGTCCGCGGCCCACGTCGCCGGCAAAGACCGCTAAAGACCGGCCGCCGGCATCACCTGCCTGGCGCAATCTGGCTAGGGCTTGCATCTCGTTCTCTCCTGAAACCTGCGGTGTCGCCCGGCGCGCCCGGCGGGGCGCCCCGGGTGGGGCCGCAGTGATAATCGAACGCCGGTGCGCGAACCTCGAACGGGTTGCAGTCAGCCCAGCGGGAAGAGCGATCCCGCTGCTCGCCGATCTCATGGTCGGTGACGCGGGTTAACCCTGAATGCCCAGGAATGGGCGGATTCTAGGAACCGGCTAATACATGGTCAAGAATATGAAGTCGGAGTCTAACTACATATCAGTATGAAGTACCGGGACCTGCGTGACTTCATCGGTCAGCTCGAAAAGCTGGGTGAGCTGCGAAAGCTCACCGAACCGGTGTCGCCGAAGCTCGAAATGACGGCAATCGGCGACAAGTTGTTGCGTGCCGGCGGGCCGGCGGTGCTCTGCACGCAGCCCGTGGGTTACAAAATTCCCTGCCTGATCAACCTCTTCGGCACCCCTGAACGAGTGGCGCTGGGCATGGGGGCCGAGTCGCTGGCCGACCTGCGCGACGTCGGCCGGCTGCTGGCGGCGCTGAAGGAGCCCGAGCCGCCCAAGGGTCTGAAGGACGCCGGCAAGCTGCTGCACATGGCCAAGGCGGTGTGGGACATGAAGCCCGCCGTGCAACGCCACGCCCCCTGCCAGGAGGTGGTGCGCGAAGGCGACGACATCGACCTCGGCGAACTGCCGGTGCAGACCTGCTGGCCCGACGACGCCGGCCCGCTCATCACCTGGGGCCTGGTCATCACGCGCGGCCCGCAGGGCGTGGCGGCGCCGCGGCAGCGGCAGAACCTGGGCATCTACCGGCAGCAGGTGATCGGCAGGCGCGAAGTCATCATGCGCTGGCTGGCACACCGCGGCGGCGCGCTGGACTTCCGGGAATTCGCACGTGCCAATCCCGGGCAGCCGTTCCCGCTGGCGGTGGCGCTGGGCGCCGACCCGGCCACCATCCTGGGCGCAGTGACGCCGGTGCCGGATACGCTGTCCGAATACCAGTTCGCCGGCCTGCTGCGCGGCAGCCGCACCGAACTGGTGGCGTCCAGCGTGGGCGAGGGTGGCCTGATGCTGCAGGTGCCGGCCAGTGCCGAGATCGTGCTGGAAGGCCACATCCCGCCGGCGCCCGCCGGCTTCGAAGGCGTCTCCCAAGCCGGCGTGCCGCTGAAAGAGAAGGGCGGCCATCTGCACGCGCTGGAAGGCCCCTTCGGCGACCACACCGGCTATTACAACGAGCAGGACTGGTTCCCGGTGTTTCGCCTCAGCCGCCTGACCCACCGCAAGGACCCGATCTACCACTCCACCTACACCGGCAAGCCGCCCGACGAGCCGGCCGTCCTGGGCGTGGCGCTGAACGAAGTCTTCGTGCCCATCCTGCAGAAGCAGTTTCCCGAGATCGTCGACTTCTACCTGCCGCCCGAAGGCTGCAGCTACCGCATGGCGGTGATCTCGATCCGCAAGGCCTACCCCGGCCACGCCAAGCGCGTGATGTTCGGGCTGTGGAGCTTCCTGCGCCAGTTCATGTACACCAAGTTCATCGTCGTCACCGACGAAGACGTGGACATCCGCGACTGGAAGGAAGTGGTCTGGGCCATCACCACGCGCATGGACCCGGTGCGCGACACGCTGCTGGTGGAGAACACGCCGATCGACTACCTCGACTTTGCTTCGCCGGTCAGCGGGCTGGGCGGCAAGATGGGGCTGGATGCGACGAACAAGTGGCCCGGCGAGACAAAGCGCGAGTGGGGGCGGCCGATCGCCATGGACGCGGCGGTGACGACGCGTGTCGAAGCGCTGGTGGCCGGGCTCATGGCAGGCCGCTGAAGCGCGGGAATTCCCGCACGGGACACTCCGGCTGATCTTGCAGCGCTGGTCCGGATGGCTTATGGTTGCCTTGCCTGCTTGCAGGCAACACAGATGGCGCAATTCCAGCGCATCAGGAGCCCCGGACCTCATTCCTCCGGAGCTCCACCGGCGGCTTCGGCCGCCCGCCCCCTGGCCGGCAACGGTTCAGGGGGTTTGTCGTTTGGACCTGCCATCAACGCGGGCTATTGCAGGATCGATCGATGCCGGTCAGTTCAGCTGCAAGTCCCTGAATGGGCGTGTCGGATGTCTTGACACTCTAATGGCTTGCCATCGACCCTGGCGTGGAAGTCACGCCGCAAGTCCTTGATTCAATTCAATTTTCCCATCTTGATTGTGGGCGGCTCGAAAGTTGCTACGGTTAGCTTATGTGGCGGGATCGGTGCATCTGGTGCGTCCACCGCAGGGTCAACATGTAATGGAGCCAATGATGTTCAAGAAGAATCTGATCCGCGCCGTTGTGACGGCCTTGTTCGGCGTGGTTGCGGGCTCTGCATCTGCGGCTGTCTTCACGCTGGACTTCGAGGGCTTGAAGGATCTCGAGTTCATCTGGGGCTTCTACAACGGTGACCCAGGAAGTATGGGCAGCATCGGCCCCGATCTCGACATCGTCTTCGGCGCCAATGCGCAGGCGATCATCGACTTGGACGCGGGAGGCACGGGCAACATCGCCAACGAGCCGACGCCGAACACCGTGATGTTCTTTCTGTCTGGCACATCGGCGGTCCTGAACTATTCGGCGGGCTTCACAACGGGATTCTCGTTCTGGTACTCGACTACCAGCTTTGGTGGCTCTGTAGATGTCTGGGACGGCTTGAACGCCGGTGGAAACAAACTCGGTTCGATCACGCTGGACGCCCTCGGAACGCCCAGCAGTTGCGGCGACCCAGCCGGCGATTTTTGCCGCTGGGAGATTGGTTCACTGGCCTTCGGCGGCACTGCCAGGTCGATCGACTTCGGCGGGACCATTGACCAGGTCGCCTACGACAACATCACTTTTGGTTCGACAAACCCCAACCCGGGTACGGTGCCCGAGCCGGCTTCCCTGGCCCTGGTCGGTTTGGCCTTGATCGGAGTTGCGGCGCAGCGGCGCCGGCGCACCTGACCGGCGCCAAGCGGTTGCGCTACAACGGCGCACGATCGCGCAGCAAACCCCTCTCGCCGATCGGCGTTGAGGGGTTTTTCATGGTTGGGATCGCTGTGCCGCCCAGGGCACTGTGCATTCCGCGATGCCCGCCGTCCAGCGCGACCGGCATACGGCCCAAGGGATGCCCTGCGCAAGCCGGCGCCACCCATAATCTCGCCGCACTGTCCGGCACGGCTGCGCCGGCCGCGCCCATCGCGCGGGCCGGGGCCCACGCACCCGACCATCGCCCACGAGGCGCGCTCAGGGAGTTCACTTGTTCCAGCGTTTCGAAGCCCTGGTGCATCCCTACCCGGATGCCCTGCCGCCCCCGCCGCCACGCACCTTCGCCGCCTTCCTGTGGGAAAACTCGCGCGGCGTGCGGCCTTACCTGCTGCTGGTGACGCTGTTCACGGCCGGCATCGGTGCCTTCGAGGCGCTGCTGTTCAGCATGATGGCGCACGTGGTCGACGCGCTGGCCACCGTGCAGCCGGCGGCGCTGTGGCAGGAACATGGCCGCACGCTGGCGCTGCTGTCGGTGGTGCTGGTCGGCAGCATCGGGCTGGCCGCCATGCAGGCGCTGTTCAAGTACCAGGGCGTGTTCAGCAATTTCCCGATGCGGCTGCGCTGGAACTTCCACCGCCTGATGCTCGAGCAGAGCATGACCTTCTACCAGGACGAATTCGCCGGCCGCATCGCCACCAAGGTCATGCAGACGGCGCTGGCGGTGCGCGACACCTGGCTCATCTTC
>JAUXVE010000121.1 GCA_030680415.1 Rubrivivax sp. | reverse complement strand
CCGATGAGATGACGCAGATGGCCATGGGGATGATGGGCTTCTGGATCACGCATCCGAAGGGCAAGCATCCGTTGATCGACGAGGTCGACCGCGACTTCGTCTTCCTGCTCAACGCCTACGACATCGACCCGGGGGCCTACACGCCCAAGATCATGACGATGACGGACTTCAACATCTGGACGTTCAACAGCCGGGTGTTCCCGGGCATCTCGTCGATGAACGTCAGGCACAACGACAAGGTGCGCATCCGATTCGGCAACCTGTCGATGACGAACCACCCGATCCACCTCCACGGGCACGAGTTCCTCGTCACCGGCACCGACGGCGGGCCGACGCCGAAGAGCGCCCGCCAGTACGAGGTGACGACCGATGTCGCCGTGGGGCAGATGCGGCAGATCGATTTCCTCGCCGACGAGGAGGGCGACTGGGCCTTGCACTGCCACAAGAGCCACCACACGATGAATGCGATGGGGCACAACGTGCCGACCATGATCGGCGTCGACCACCGCCGCGTCGTGCGCCAGATCACGCAGCTGATCCCCGACTACATGGTGATGGGTGAGCGCGGCATGAAGGACATGACCGAGATGGAGATGCCGCTGCCCGACAACACGGCAGCGATGATGGCCGGGCAGGGGCCCTTCGGCGCCGTCGGCATGGGTGGCATGTTCTCGGTGCTGAAGGTGCGCAAGGACCAGAAGGCGGGCGACTACGGCGACCCCGGCTGGTACCGGCACCCGCCCGGCACGGTGGCCTACGAGTGGGCCGGTGCGCTGCCGGACCCGGCGCGTTTCAAGGCCGAGGGCCAGGGATCGATGCCAGCGCTGGCGCGCCCGGCCGAGGACGTCGAAGTGAAAGTACGCAAGCCCGGTGGCCCTCACGGCAGCCACTGATCCCGGCCGCACTCCCCCTCCAACCCGAAAGGATGTTCAACCAACCGGGCGAGTTCGAATTTGTCTGCCTGATCGCCGGCCACTTCCAGGCTGGCATGGTGGGCAGGATTCTTGTCGCCCCGGCGGCATGACACCGATGCGACACCCGGCCGGGGCTGGCTGCCGGCCGCTGGGCGAGCGCCCGCTACGCGTCGGCGGGCCCTTGGCCGTCTTCACTCACTTTCAGTGGCTGATCTCTAATCTTGACAAAGGATGCACATGAAATCCACGCTATCGACCCTGCTCTTCTGCATGACCTTGACCGCACCTGCCATCGCGCAGCAGGCGGCCGACGATCACGCGGCCCATCACCCGGCTGCCACCACGACGGCGACCACCGCCGCCGACCTTGCCGATGCGGAAGTGCGCAAGGTCGACAAGGACGCGGCCAAGGTGACGCTGAAGCATGGCGAGATCAAGAGCCTGGACATGCCGCCGATGACGATGGTATTCAGCGTGCGCGACAAGGCGATGCTCGACAGCGTGAAGGCCGGCGACAAGGTGCGTTTCCGGGTCGTCAACGACGCCGGCAAGTACACGGTCACCGAACTGCAGGTCGTGCGTTAGCAGGACTGCGCCCGAGTTGGGCGCGTGTCCGGTGCGTTCAGCGGCCGGCGGTCAGTGCATAGGGTGTTCGCCAGCGCGGCGTTCAGGCGCTGCTGGCGCAAGGCCTGGGGCGTCAACGGTAAGCCTGAAAGACGGCGCTGGTCCCGTCGCGCTGCACGAGCAGCACGTCGTACGGGTCGCGCCGCCCCGCATAGGCCGGACCGTCCATGCCGGCGGAGCCGATCGGCATGCCGGGGACCGCCAGTCCCACGGCCTTGGGACGTTCGCGCAGCAGGCGCTTCACGTCGCGCACCGGCACGTGGCCTTCGATGGCGTAGCCGTCGACCAGCGCGGTGTGGCACGACCCGTACTTGTCGGCCATGCGCAGGCCCTTGCGGATGGCCACGTTGCCGGTGTCGTGCACCTTCATCTGGAAACCGGCCGCTTCCATCAGCTTCATCCAGTCGCCGCAGCAGCCGCAGGTCGGTGACTTCCAGACGTCGACGGTGGTCTTCGCTGCTGCGCGCGCCAGCGGCGTCGCAGAAAGCAGTGCCAGCGCCAGCCACTCGCGGCGCCGCAGGTGGCCGAAGCCAGCGGGCTCCGCGCGCGGATCGGAGCCGGATGAAACGGTCGGGCGTGCGCCCGGCAGGGCAAATTCTTCCATGGGACTTCTCCTTCGGGATCGACAAGACGGAGCGGGGTTCGTCACACCGGCATCGCAGCCACCCTGGGCCGCAAGTCCTTGGCGTGGACGCGGGCCTCATCATCGACCCGATCCTGCGTCCAGTTCGGCCTGGAGTCTGACGACACATCGGCGAGCGGGAGTTGACGAAGGTCAAGCGCTTCCCGGGGTCCCAGGAAGTGGCGATCGATCAGCAACGGCGCTCGCCGTCGACCAGCATGGCTTCATGCGTCGACCCACAACCAACGCGGAACACTTGACTGTCGGCACGCTGGATTTGAGCCCACGGGCGCGTGGCTGTCGCCATCGGAACGCCGCTGAGTTGAACCGCGCCCAAGCCAGCGCGAGACTTGCCTGGCGGGGTGGCGGCCGCAGGCAACGTCGCCGTGCGCATGGGCACGCCAGTCACCTCGAAGTCGGTGCTTGCCTGCAAGGGCGTCGGAGGCTGGTGCAGCCGATTGGCGACGGTCAAGGGAGTGCCGCTGAGGCTGGCATCGACTGTCGCCGTGGCCGCCTGCCCGTTGGCGGCAAGGATGGCGAGGAATGCGAGAGGAATGGCGATGAACTTCACGCTGATGCTCCGACTCGTTGGCGCCTGCAGCCGCACGGGGCGCTGCACTGCGGGCCCTCGCAGGGTTCGAGGGGTTGGAGCCACTGTAGAAATCCGTCGACGACGGTGGACTGACCCCTTGATTACGTTTCTGTCATCTGCGGACCCCGGGGCTCGATTGAGTCGCGCGCCTCACCGGGGAAGGCCAAGGTGAAGGTGGTGCGACCGGGCTCGCTGCGAACGCTGGCGCTGCCGCGGTGGGCGTTGGCGATCGAGCGCACGATCGCCAGGCCGAGGCCGCTTCCGCCTGCCTCGCGCGACCGTCCCTGATCGGCCCGGAAGAAGCGGTCGAAGACGCGGCCGAGGTGCGCCGGCTCGATACCTTCACCTTCGTTGGTCACCGCCAGCGTGGTTTCAGCGCCGATCGAATGGATCTCGATGCCGATCGTCGAATTCGCGAACGCGTGCCGGATCGCGTTGGAGACCAGATTCGTAATCGCTCGCTCGACGAGCAGGCGGTCACCGGGGATCGTTGGCGCCCGACCCTGCACCAGGATCTGTACACCCTTCTCGTCGGCCACCAGTGACAGGTAGTCGGCCACCCTTTGCGCTTCAAGCACCAGATCGACGGCCTCGGCCTGGATCGGGCTGTCGTCGTGGTCGGCGCGGGCGATGAAGAGCATGTCGTTGATGAGCGCGGACAGGCGCTCCAGTTCCTCGACGTTGCCCTCCATCACCTCGCGCAGTTCCGCCGCGCTGCGGCTCCTGGACAGCGCCACCTGGGTGCGGCCCAGCAGCGTGGCCACGGGGGTCCGCATCTCGTGGGCCAGGTCGCCGGAGAACTCCTCGAGCTGCCGGTAGCCGTCGTCGATCCGGCTCAGCATGCCGTTGAACTCCATCGCCATATCCGCCAGTTCACTCGGCAGGTCGGCCTGCGCAATGCGCCGGTCCAGCGACTTCGTTCCGATGGACGCAGCCAGTCGCCTGAACTTGAGCACCGGGGCCAGCCCGGCGCGGGCGATCAGGCCCGCGCCGACGGGCACCAGGACCAGCAACCATGGCAAGGCAAGCAGGGTCGTCTTCGTGAAACCGGCCAGCAATGCGGTATCCCGGTGCCGATCGACGGACAGGTAGTACTCGACCTCGCTGCCATCGGCGATCTTGACCGAACCATGCCAGCCTCCGAATCGCTTGCCGCCGGGGGCGATCCACGCATGCATCGTGTCGGGTGCCGACAGTGCGTGGCTGAGCGCCGGGACGGATTGTGTGGCCGTGTCGGAGAAGGCGGCGAGTACTTTGCCGGTGCCGGCATCCTGCAGCGCCAGATGCAAGTCGTCATGCCCGATGAACAGATGGCCGAAGTGATGATCCCTGGACTCGCCCACGGCAGCCACGGTCGGTATCGTCTGGAGGATGTTCACGAGCAGTTCCCGCCGACCCTGCATCTCCAGCGCGGCTCGTTCGTCCAGCTGGTGCGACAGGTTCCACAAGCCGACCGCGACGGTGCCGCCGGCGACCAATATGCCGAACAGCACGCTCGCCAGTGCGATGCGCAGCGCCAGCGAACCACGGATGTGTGCCGGAAGCACCAACTTCATGCGCCCGGACGCTGGTCGAGCACGTAGCCGACGCCGCGCACCGTGTGGATGAGCTTGTCGGCAAAGGGATCGTCGACCTTGGCGCGCAGCCGGCGCACGGCCACCTCGACGACATTGCTGTCGGAGTCGAAGTGGATGTCCCACACCAGCGAGGCGATCTGGGTCCGCGACAGCACTTCGCCGCTGCGCTGTGCCAGCAGGCTGAGCAGCGCGAACTCCTTGGCGGTGAGCTGGATGCGCTGGCCGCCGCGGGTGGCGCGGTGGCGCACCGGATCGATCTCCAGATCGCCGACGCGCAGCGTCGGATCCGCGCTTGCGGGCTGGCCGCGTTTCAGCAGTGCCCGCACGCGCGCCAACAACTCGGGAAACTGGAACGGCTTGACCAGATAGTCGTCGGCGCCGAGCTCGAAGCCGCGCAACTTGTCGTCGGTCGTGCCGCGCGCCGTCAGCATCAGCACGGGGGTCTGCCTGGAAGTGCGCAGGGCGGACAGCACCGCGAAGCCGTCGATGCCGGGCAGCATCACGTCGAGGATCAGCAGGGCATGGTCGCCATTGGCTGCGGCATGCAGTCCGTCGGTGCCGTTGTGGGCCACCTCGACGGTGTAACCGCTCTCGCTGAGACCCTGGCGCAGATATTGCGCAGCCTTCGGTTCGTCTTCGATGACCAGGATCTTCACGGCGGGCCTCGCAGGCAGATGACGGATTTGTAATCGACGGGTCAGCGTCCCGCGGGGGGCCGCTGCCTAGAGTACGAACCGTGATGCAGAGCTTGCATCCGGCTGGCTCCGAGAGGGGGCAGCAACCGCAAATTGTCCAAGGAGCCCATCATGTCAGTTCGCAAATCGCTTTTCATTCTCGCACTCGCCGCCGCCGGCCTCTCCGCTGCTCACGCCCAGGGTACCAGCACCTGGGTGGGTGGTGAAGTCGGCTTTGTCGACGGTCCCGTGCAGAGCACGCTCAGCCGCGAACAGGTTCGCCAGGAAGTGCTGGCGTTCCGCGCCAACCCCGTCGCGGCCGACGGTGCTCGCTATGTCGGCGGCGAGGCCGGTTACGTGCCCGAGCAGCATGCCTACGCCCGTGTCGACGGGCAGTGGGTGTGCATCGACAACATCGCCCACAACGCCAGGCCCGACGCGACCAGGAGCGAGGCCGAGCAGCGTCAGTTCCTCCAGCTTTATCCCGCGTGAGCGGGCGAGGCCTGGTCCCGGCGAGGCACACGGGCCCGGCGACTGCCGGGCCCGTGTGCGTTGGCGCCAGGCCGCTGTCCAGGCGCTCCGGCGACGATCAGCCGCAGCCACAGCCCTTGCGGCCGGGCGCTGCGGTCGTGACGGCCGGCTCGGCAGGGCTGTCGATCGCGACCGGCGTGTAGCCGGCCTCCTTGATCGCGTCGCCCAGCGCGGCGGCGTCGACCTCGGTCGGCTCGATATCCACGCGCTGCGTGGCCAGGTCGAAGCGCACCTGGGCGCCTGGGTCCACCGCCTTGACGGCCTTGGTGATGGCGCTGACGCAGTGGCCGCAGGTCATGTCGTTGACGGAGAAGGAAGTCATCGCGTCTTGCCTCTGGGGTCTGGTTGACGAGGACCCTACGCTGCACATTGCCACAGTGGGAAGGTCAAGAGGATCGTGGCAATGACCATGCTGCCGAAGTTGGCAACGCCAGTGCGACGGCGTCGAGAAGAGGACTCGGAACATGACGGACTTGTAATGCGCCGGTCAGGGTGGTGTCTACGTCCTGTTTCTAGACTGGGAACCGTGATGCAGAGCTTGCATCCGGCCGGTCCCGACAAGGGCCGGCACCCGCAGACTCATTCAAGGATGCCCATCATGTCGACTCGCAAGAATGCCTTCCCCTTCGGATACAAATCGATTCTCGTATCCGCGGCCATCGCTGCGTTCGCAGTTCCCTTCACGGTGCAGGCTGCGGATGCGGGCGCCAAGACCAGGGCAGAGGTGAAGCAGGAACTGGACAAGGCTCACAAGGAGGGAACCCACGATATGGGTGGCACGGTATCGACCCTGAAGCAGCCGCCCGCCGGCTCGAAGACCTCCAGGCAGCAAGTGGAAAAGGAACTGGAAAAGGCTCACAAGGAGGGAACCCACGATATGGGTGGCACGGTATCGACCGTGAAGCAGGCGCCCGTCGGCTCGAAGACCTCCAGGCAGCAAGTGAAGAAGGATCTGGACAAGGCGCACAAGGAGGGAACCCACGACATGGGCGGCGAAGCTTCACCCACCAAGCCTTGACCCCAGCAATCGAAGGTTGATTCGGCTCCAGGCTGCGCGAGCGACTCGCGTTCCTGGAGCCGGGTTGGTTTGCTGGCGCACAGACGGCGCACGTCGATGCGTCCAGTCTGACGACCCCACCGCCACGTCGGTTATCGAACCTCGACCTGAATTGAGGCCTAGCATCGACAGCCCGAGCCCACGTAGACATGAGCGCCTTAACGAACACCTGCACCAAACGCCGCACCGTGTTGACGGTGCTTCTGGTGTGGTTGTTCGCGTTGGGTTCCGGCTGGGCCAACGCGTGCCTGTTGCAGGAGCGCGGTACGCATTGGCTTGGGCCAACGGATGACGCATCGCCGACCGCCCAGGCGCCGCACATGTCGCCCGGTCATGTCGGTGCGGACTCCGAACATGCGGAGAACTCCAGGGCAATCAAGAGCGACAGCCTGATGGTCTGCAGCGACGATGCCCAGACCATCGTCACGTTGACGTCGAGCGTCGGCTTGATGGATGTCGCCTTGGCGCCCCCCGCGGCGCTCACATCATGCGAGCCACTGGACGCCGCCGAGCAGGCGAACGCCTGGCTCGCGTTGCCGCCGCCCGGTACGGGTGTGCCGCTGCGCACCCTTTACTCGCGACTGACGCTGTAGCCCTGCGCGGCGCTAGACGCGGGGCCATGCGCCCTGCCGTCCGCGCCGCCATCCCGGTCCCGACTTGACTCTGTACCCAGGTACAGGGTTCGGACCGGGGTGTCGCGCCTTCGGCGGTGCGGGGCACCACACGCAGCACGATCCACCTTTACAACAACCCTCTCTCTCAACAGGAGTTCACCATGACATTCGTCCGCACCCTTCTTTCCATCACTGCCCTGACTACCGCGACCTTGGCCACATCGGCCTGGGCTGCCACCGACGACCAGCACGACAGCCACCACCCTGCCGCGACCGGCGCGGTCCAGATCGCACAGGCAGCGCCGGCCAATCCGGCCATGGGCATGGGCATGGGCGGCATGACCGCCGCACCGGGCTACGCCGATCAGATGAAGGCCATGCAGCAGATGCACGACAAGATGCTGGCCGCCAGGACACCTGCAGAACGCAACGCCCTGATGGCTGAGCAGATGAAGCTCATGCAGAACGGCATGAACATGATGGGCGGCATGGGCGGCGGCATGGGCGCCGGCGCCGCGCCCGGCAAACCGGCCGACATGGCCACGCGCCAGGGCATGATGGAGCAGCGCATGGACATGATGCAGTCGATGATGCAGATGATGATGGACCGCATGCCCTCGGTCCCGGTGACGAAGTGAGGGGCCGGCCATGAGCAACGCACCCACCACGACGGCGACGCCGGCGGCAACGGTTTACGGCTTTCATTGCGACATCGACGACAAGGACTTCGGGAAGGCCGTCGCCCGCGTCACCGAGGCACTGAAGACCGAGGGCTTCGGCGTGCTGACCGAGATCGACGTGCAGGCCACGATGAAGGCCAAGCTCGGCGTCGAGGGGCGGGCCTACCGCATCCTCGGCGCCTGCAACCCGCCGCTGGCCCACCGCGCACTCGACGCGGAGCCCGACATCGGCCTGCTGCTGCCCTGCAACGTCGTCGTTCGCGAAGAGCGCGACGGCCGACTGGTGGTCGGCTTCATGGACCCGGTCGCCGTGCTGCAGATGACGAGCAATCCCGAGGTGGCCCAGGTCGCCCACGAGGTGAACGAACGGCTGCAGCGCGTCAAGGCACTGCTGACCGCGCCATCGACGACAAGCGCCCGAGGCTGAAGGAGATGCACATGTTCTATGACGGTGGGTACTTCATGGGCGGCATGCACTGGTTCTGGTGGATCTTCTGGGTGGTGCTGGTCGGCGTGATCGCTTTCTACGGCTGGGGGCGCCAGGGCGAGCAGCGGCGCCGACCGCGCGAGACGCCCCATGAGGTGCTGCAGCGGCGCCTGGCCAGCGGCGAGATCGCGCCCGAGGAGTACGAGAAGCGCAAGGCGCTGCTCGATCGCGATGCCGGCGCGAAGTCCTGAGCTCGGAGCCCAGCACACCTTGACCTTCCCGTGATGTCAGGGTCTATCTTGAATCCAGAGGAAGGCGCCAGAAGCGCCGACCCTGGATGAACAGGAGACTGCCATGAGCACCGCTGACCATGATCACGTCCCCGCCACCCGCGGTACGTCCGGCCCGAGCCGGCCAGTGAAGACCGCACTGCTGATGGTTGCCCTCGTCGGCGGCTTCTACCTGCTGCGCGAGCACTGGGACCATGTCGCCGGCAATTGGGTGTACCTGTTGCTGCTGGCCTGCCCGCTGATGCACCTCTTTCATGGCCACGGTGGCCACCGTGGCCACGGCGGGCATGGCAGTCATGGGTCGCAGCCGAACAAGCCGGCCGACAAGGTGGACTGAAGCCATGGACATGCCCTCACGCCACGATCACGCCGGGCACACGCATCACTACCCGCCAGCGCCGTCGGCGGCGGCCGGCGCGATCTACACCTGCCCGATGCACCCGGAGATCCGCCAGGACCATCCAGGCAACTGCCCCAAGTGCGGCATGACGCTCGAGCCGGTGCTGCCTGCGCTCGACGACGACGAGAACCCCGAAGGGGTCGAATTTTCGCACCGCTTCTGGTGGACGCTGCCGTTCACCGCCGCGGTGACGGTGCTGGCCATGGCCGGCCACTGGCTGGGCTGGTTCGATCCTCGCACGCAGACCTGGATCGAACTCGTCCTGTCGCTGCCGGTCGCGCTTTGGGCCGGCTGGCCGTTCTATGTGCGCGGCGTGCAGTCGGTGATCAACCGCAGCCCCAACATGTGGACCTTGATCGGCCTGGGCACCAGCGTGGCCTTCGTCTACAGCGTTGTCGCCACCGTGGCGCCGCAGATCTTCCCGCCCGCCTTCGTCGTGAACGGCAGCGTGGCGGTCTATTTCGAGGCCGCTGTGGTCATCATCTCCTTGACCCTGTTCGGCCAGATCCTGGAGCTGAAGGCACGCTCGCAGACTTCGGCGGCGATCAAGTCCTTGCTCGGTCTGGCGCCGAAGACCGCGCGCCGCATCGCCGCCGACGGCACCGAGGAAGACGTGCCCCTGGCCCACGTGCATGTCGGCGACCTGCTGCGCGTGCGTCCCGGCGAGAAGGTGCCGGTCGACGGCGTCGTCACCGAAGGCAGCAGCGCCGTCGACGAGTCGATGCTCACCGGCGAGCCGCTGCCGGTGACCAAGCGCGTCGGTGACAAGCTGATCGGCGCCACGATGAACACCAGCGGTGCGCTGGTGATGCGCTCCGAGCACGTCGGCGCGGCCACCGTGCTGTCGCAGATCGTGCAGATGGTGGCGCAGGCGCAGCGCTCGCGCGCGCCGATGCAGCGCATGGCCGACGTCGTGGCGGGCTACTTCGTCGTCACCGTGGTGGCGATCGCCGTGCTGACCTTCTTCGCCTGGGGCCTGTTCGGGCCCGCGCAGGGCTGGGTCTTCGGCTTGATCAATGCGGTGGCGGTGCTGATCATCGCCTGTCCCTGCGCGCTGGGCCTGGCCACGCCGATGTCGATCATGGTCGCCACCGGGAAAGGTGCGACGAACGGTGTGCTTTTCCGCGACGCCGCGGCGATCGAGAACCTGCGCAAGATCGATACGCTGATCGTCGACAAGACCGGCACGCTGACCGAAGGCCGGCCGGCCTTCGAGAAGGCCGTGGCCGCCGCAGGCTTCACCGAGGTGGAAGTGCTGCGCCTGGCGGCGAGCCTGGATCAGGGCAGCGAACATCCGCTGGCCGCCGCCATCGTCGCGGCGGCACGCGAGCAGGGGCTGGCGCTGGCCAAACCCGAGCAGTTCGACTCGGAGTCGGGCATCGGCGTGCGCGGCAGCGTCGAAGGCAAGGCGCTGGCGCTGGGCAACACCGCGCTGATGGATCAGCTCGGCGTGCAGGTGGACGCACTGAAGGTGCAAGCCGAAGAGCTGCGCGGCCAGGGTGCCAGCGTCATGCACCTGGCGGTCGATGGGCAACTGGCCGGCCTGCTGGCGGTGTCCGACCCGATCAAGTCGACCACGCTCGATGCCCTGAACGCGCTGCGCCAGTCGGGCCTGCGCATCGTGATGGCCACCGGCGACGGCCTGACCACGGCTCGCGCGGTCGGTCAGCGCCTGGGCATCGACGAGGTGCATGGCGAGGTCAAGCCGGCCGACAAGCTGGCCCTGGTCGAGAGGCTGCAGAAGGAGGGTCGCGTCGTCGCGATGGCCGGCGACGGCATCAACGACGCCCCCGCATTGGCGCGCGCCGATGTCGGCATCGCGATGGGCACCGGCACCGACGTGGCGATGAACAGCGCCCAGCTCACGCTGGTCAAGGGCGACTTGCGCGGCATCGCGGTGGCGCGCGCGCTGTCGGTCGCCACCGTGGCCAACATGAAGCAGAACCTCGGTTTCGCGTTCATCTACAACGCCCTGGGCGTGCCGCTGGCCGCCGGGGTGCTGTTCCCCGTGACGGGCTGGCTGCTGTCGCCGCTGATCGCCGCCTTGGCGATGAGCCTGAGCTCGGTCTCCGTGATCACCAACGCATTGCGCCTGCGTGGGGCGATGCTGGATCCATCGTGAACAGACGGGCGGATCCCGACCCAATCCCGGAAGTGAGCAACTGATGGCGATCAAGACCCTGACCTCGATGCCGGTGAAGCGTGCCGTTCTGAGGCGCCCCCGACATCGAACGGGCAATGCCGCCGAGGCGCCCCCTCGGGCTGAACGGGGCCCGCCCGTCGGCACGTCCCGGCGCGGGCCCGAGAAGGGCGGCAGGGCGGATGCCGCGAAGGTCACGGGCCTGCGCGCGGTGCCGCGGCTCGCGCAGATCCTTGCGGTGGCCGCGCGCCACAAGCTCCTGCCGGCCATGATGGGCAGTGGCGGGCGGCCACGACCCAAGGAGTTGCGGGAGGCCTTCGAGGAACTCGGTCTGGTCTTCCTCAAATTCGGCCAGGTGCTCGCCATGCGGCCCGATCTGCTGCCCGCCGGGTACGCAGAAGAACTGGAGTCACTGCACGACGAGTTGCCGGCGATGGAATTTGACATCGTCCGCATCACGATCGAGCGCGACCTGGGTGCCCCGCTGACGGAACTGTTCTCGTCATTCGAAGAAACCCCGCTGGCTGCGGCCACCATCGCCCAGGTGCACGAGGCGACCCTGCACGACGGCCGCAAGGTGGCAGTCAAGGTCCAGCGGCCCGATCTCCAGGCCACCATCGCCAGGGACATCGCGGCCTTGACAACCTTGATCGCACTGGGGGAGCGACTGTTCCCGAGCATGCGTGCGCTCGATCTCCCAGTCGTGGTCGAGGAGTTTTCGCGCAGTCTGGGCCGCGAGCTCGACTTCAGTCACGAGGCCAGGTCGATCGTGCTCTTCCGCACCGCCCTGGTGGACTTTCCCGACCTCTGGATTCCGAATGTCGTCACGGCACTTTCGAGCGGAGCCGTGCTGACGCTGGAGTTTTCACCGGGCGAGCGCATCGATCACTTCGCCAAGCTGCACCCGGAGGCGATGCCGCGCGTGATCAACGGGCTCGTCAGGCTGATGCTGCAGACGATCTTCGAGGAGGGCATCTTCCACGCCGACCCCCACCCTGGCAATGTCTTCGTGCTGCCCGACGGTCGCCTGTCACTGCTCGACTTCGGCAATACGGGCGAGCTCGACGAGCGCATGCGGGAATCGCTGATGCTGCTGCTCGAGGCGATCGTCAAGGGTGATGCAAGGGCCGCCACCGAGGCCTACCTCGAAATGGCGGCGGCGGGCGAGGAGGTCAATCGCGCCGGGCTGCTGGCAGACATGAAGGCGGCGCTGTACGAGATCCGCCGCACCAGCCTGTCGGACGTCTCGATCGGCAACGCCTTCGACTCGCTGATGAGCGCCGGAAGCCGCAACGGGGTTCACAACCCGCCGGAATTCCTCCTGCTGACGCGCGCTTTCGTCATCCTGGAGTCGATGGTGGGCCAGCTGGCGCCCGACCACAACTACATGCATTCGTTTCACGAAGAGATCGAGCGCCTCACTGCGCTGCACTTCGCGCCGGAGCGCATCAAGACCAAGACCACGCAGCTGGCCCGCGACATGGAGCGCCTGGTCAGCGATGCGCCTGGCGACGCACGACGTATCCTGCGCCGGATCGCCGAGGGGGATCTCGGCCGGCTGCCGGGGCTGGAGGCGCTGGGAGCCCGCCTCAGCCGCAACATCACGCGGCTGGCGAGCGCCATTTCCTTCGCGGCGCTGGTGATCGGCGGCTCGATGCTCCTGCTGACGCCGATGGGCGGCTGGCACCACGTCCTGGGTGAAGCCATGATTGTGGGCGGCGTGGTCGGCATGCTCGTGGCAGGCGTTCGCGCGCTGCGCCGGGGCCAGGTCCACGGCCAACACTGAGGTCGATGCGGTTCCTGCATGCCGGTCGACGTGATCCTTGCGCCAGATCAAAACATGGGAATAATTCCCAGCTCAAACTGCTGGCATGGTGAGAACTGTCCCCGAAACGCGTTCCGACCTTGCTCTCGACGCCGCCTTGCGGGTGATGGCTCCACTCGTGGAATGGCTGTTGCACGAGGGCGTGACCCATTCGCGTCTGGCCAGCGCACTCAAGCAGACGTTCCTTGACGCTGCGCCTGGCGTGCTCGAGGGCAGCGCAACGAAGGTCAACGATTCGAGCATCAGCACCTTGACCGGCATTCACCGCAAGGATGTGCGGGAGTGGCGCTCCGTTGGCAGACCTCTGCCGCAGTCAAGGACTTTCGGGACGATCGCCGAGTTGTTCACCCGCTGGGTGAACGATCCGGACTTCTGCGATTCAACAGGACGCCCCCGCGTCCTCGACCGTGTCGGCGGGCCGCGTTCGTTTGAAGCCCTCGCCGCCTCGGTGTCCAGCGACGTGCACCCGCACACCTTGTTGCGGGAGTTGGTCCGTCTTGGGGTCGCCGATTGCCTCGGCACCGAGTCCGACGGTGCAGGCGACAAGGTGAGACTGAGCACACAGGCCCTGGTCCCTAAGAAGGGTGCTGCCGAGATGCTGCAGCTGTTTTCGGACAACGTCGGAGACCACCTGGCCGCAGCGACAAACAACCTGAGGCAGCCCAGCGCACCGATGCTGGAGCAAAGCGTGTTTGCCGACGACCTGCGTCCCGAATCAGTGGTGGCAATGAACGCCCTGGCACGCCAGATCTGGCTGAGAGCATTTCACGAGATCGTTCGTGACGCCAACAAGCTTTGCGAGCAAGACCGCGGTCAAAGCGGAGCTGACCAGCGCGTTCGCATCGGCATGTACTTCTATCACGGCCCCAACGTCAACCCGGTGCGTTAGCCGCACCTCGCCTCGAAAGGCATTCGCCATGTTCAACATCTCCTTTACCCGCATTCGAATCCTCGGTGCGGTGCTCGTGACCCTGCAGCTGGCCGCAGCTTGCGGTGGCGGAGGCGGAGGCGACACGGCCACTGGGGGCGTTGGCTCAGGCGGCACAGGCTACCTCAGCGGTGTCGTCACCAAGGGTCCTGTCAGCGGCACCACGGTCACTGCCTACGCCATCGCGGGCGGGCAACCCGGCGCCCAGGTCGGAACGACAACCACCGACGTCAACGGCGGCTTCAGCATGTCGACAGGCGCCCACGCCGGGCCGGTGCTGCTGCAAACGAACGGCGGGAGCTACACCGACGAGGCCACGGGCACGACGATGAGCATGGGGCAGGGCGACGTCATGAGCGTCGCGATTCCGAGCGTCGCCGCGGGCGCAACTATCAGCGGTATCCAGGTCACGCCCATGACCGCCATGGCGCAGGCGATCGCGAAGCAGATGGTCGGCGGCATGACAGACGCCAACATTGCTGCGGCCAACACGGCCCTGGGCAGCTACTTCTCAGTCACGGACATCGTTCATGTCCAGCCCATGAACCCCTTGGTGCAAGGCTCCGGCGGCAACGCGAGTCTGGATGCCCAGAACTACGGCATGACACTGGCCGCCATGTCGATGTACGCACAGATGCAGGGCATGGGTTCCTCCTCGGCCATGGTGACGGCAATGATGAACGATGCCGCCGACGGGATCATGGACGGCAAGGCCGGCAGCGTTCCGGTGCCGATGGGCGGCGTGATGGGTTCCGCGATGATGCCGCCTGCAGCCGGTACCACGGGCCTGGCTGCCGCCATGAGTGCCTTCATGACGTCCACGCAGAACAAGTCCGGCATCACCACCCCTGTGCTGATGAACAAGCTTATGGGCTCCACCGGCCACGTCATGGGCAGTGGAGGCGGGATGACGAGCAGCTCCGTGAGCGGCACGGTCTTCAACGGCCCGATGACGCAGGCCACGGTGACAGCGTATGCCATCGACAACGGCGTTGCCGGGGCACGGATCGCCAGCGTCGCCACCGATAGCCAAGGCAACTTCACCATGCCGCTGGGCAGCTACTCCGGCGCCGTGATGCTGCAGATGAGCGGCGGCACCTATACCGACGAGGCGACCGGAACGACCATGACCATGGGTGCCAGTGACCTCATGAGCGCAGTCATGCCGACAGTCGCCAGCGGCACGGCCGTCAGCGGTGTCTGGCTCACGGCCATGACCTCGATGGCACAGGCGCGGGCGGGCGGCATGGTCGGGGGGATGACCGACACCAACATCGCCGCCGCCAACACGGCCTTGGGCAACTACTTCTCGGTGGGCGACATTCTGAAGACCCAGCCGATCAACCCTTTGGTGGCAGGTTCCGGGACCAATGCCAGTCAGGAGGCGCGGAACTACGGCATGACCTTGGCCGCGATGTCGCAGTACGCCAAGAGCCTCGACATGGGTGTTTCGTCGGCGATGGTGACGGCGATGATGAGCGATGCAGCCGATGGCGTCATGAACGGCATGAGGGGCGGCTCACCGATTTCGATGTCGATGGGCGGGATGATGGGCAGCGGCAACATGTCACCGACGGCCGGTGCCGGCGGCCTGGCCGCGGCAATGACGACTTTCATGAACTCAGCGGCAAACGTCTCCGGCATGACCGCAGCGGACATGGCCGCCCTAATCCAGAAGCTGGCGAACTGCGACGGTCAAATCTGATGTCTTTATTGCGGTCGCCAGCGCAGCCATCGCGGATGTCCTGGCTCTGCCGGTTGTCCCACACCCATGAAATCTGACACTGCAAAGGGTTCAGCCTTCGACCACACCAGGCGCGTCCTGATGCTGGGGGCCGCAGGCGCCTCGCTCGCGCATCTGGCGGGTTGTGGGGGTGGCAGCGGTGGCGATGGCGGCATGGGGAACGCCAGCTCAGCAATGCCCGCAGCGCCGCCACGGGTCGAGCCGGCGGCTGCATCGAGCACCGCTCCAAGCCTGCCGATCATCGCTCTCGACCCGGGCGTGCTCGATGCCGATGGCGTACGCAACTTCGCACTCGCGGTGCAACGGGGAAGCACGCAATTCCGAACCGGCATCAACACCGACACGCTGGGCTACAACGGAGCGCTGCTTGGACCGGCGCTGAGATTGCGCGCGGGCGAAAAGACCAGCATCCGGGTCCAGAACCATCTGGCCGAGGAGACCACTGTTCATTGGCACGGCCTGGTCGTTCCGGCCGAAATGGATGGTGGCCCGCACCAGATCATCGTGCCCGGCGCGCAGTGGCAGGCGAGCTTCACCGTCGACAATCCGGCGTCCACTTGCTGGTTCCATCCTCATGTTCACGGTTCGACCGGGCGCCTGGTGGTGATGGGACTGGCCGGATTGCTGATCGTCGAGGACCCCGCAGCGGCCGGGTCGGGTCTTCCCAGCACGTGGGGCGTCGACGACCTGGCGCTGGTGCTCCAGGACAAGCGCTTCACGACAGCGGGGCAGATCGACTACGTGCTGAGCTCCGGCGACCGCGTGAACGGCTACGTCGGGGACACGCTCCTGGTGAATGGCGCCATCGGCCCGGTTTGGCAGGCGCCCCGGCAATGGGTTCGGTTGCGCTTACTCAACGGCTGCAACGCGCGATTCTTGACGCTGCGACTGGGCAGCGGCGCGGAGATGATGCAGGTGGCCAACGAAGCCGGCCTTCTGGCGGCACCCGTCACGCGGCAGTCCATCACGCTGGCGCCGGGCGAACGGGCTGAGGTCTTGGTCGATTTCAGTCGTGCGGCCGATGGACAGGATGTCTCGCTCCTGGCTGCCACGGTCTCCGGTGGCATGGGGATGGGCGGTATGGGAATGGGCGGCAGCGCAGGCCCGCCGGAAGTCGCGGCGATGGGTTTTCGTGCCTCATTACCCAGGCAGCCCGGCGCGATCTTGCAGCCGCCAGGCACCCTGGCCAGTGTGCCGGCCGTCGCGGCGAGCGCGGGTGCGACAGTCCGCTCCTTCAGCCTGGGCGGCGGCATGATGAGCAGCCAGTTCACGATCAACGGCCGGGCATTCGACATGGGTCGCATCGATCTTGCCGTTCCGGCCAGCACCGTTGAAATCTGGAGGTTCACCAACGCCACGGGCATGGCGCATCCGATGCATGTGCATGGCGTCAGGATGTCGCTGCTTGCGCGCGATGGGGTGTTGCCGCCTGCGTACGAGTGTGGCTTGCGCGACACATTCACTGTCGAGCCGATGCAAACCGTGACTGTCGCCGTGGAGACCCCGGCTCAGGCTTCGCCGACGCCACTGATGTTCCACTGCCACATCCTCGAACACGAGGACGCGGGAATGATGGGTCAGTTCATCACGGTATAGCTGTACATCGCTCGGGGCGGCTTCCTTGCCTTACTTCCAACATTCGCTGGCGCACCGGCCCCCGCAGTGCAGCCGCATACGCCCGCATGTTCTTGCAGTCGAGCGTCGCACGCGAACAGGTCAATGCCGCACGACCGCCCTGCAACAACGCAGGGAAAGACATCAGACGGGGAAGAGGTCCCCTGCTACTGACCAGCACCGCCCCGCACGACGCCTATGCGCCCGGATACGAACGCCAGACGCGTGTTGACCCGTCTTGGCGTATCAGCTGCACGGTGTAGGCCTGCGGCTTGATAAAGGGCGTCTCCATGCCGGGCGAGCCGTGTTTCATGCCAGCCACCGTGAGCCCGCGGGCGCCGGCCGGACGTTCGCTGAGCAGACGCCGGATGTCGGCGGCCGGCACGTGCCCCTCGATGACGTATCCGTCGACGAGCGCGGTGTGGCAGGACGCCAGCGCCGGCGTGATGCCGTGTCGCGCACGAAAGGCGCTGACGTCGGGCAATTCGTGCGCAACGACCTTGAAGCCGTTGTTGCGCATGTACGCCATCCAATCGCCGCAGCAGTCGCACTCGGGACCCTTGTAGACGTCGACCACCGTGGCGGCGGACGCCACGCGCGGGAGGGCCAGGGTCGCCAGCGCGGCGATGGTGAGCAGTGTTCTTCGGTTCATTTCGTGTTTCCTTGATGTCGGTTGCGGTCCGTCGGCCCGGCATGCCGCGCCGCGGTCTAGGCGGCGACGTGACGCCGGGAAGCCAGTCACTTCACATGCTGGAAGTAGGCATAGCCCTCGCGCGTCTGCAGGCGGATGATCTCGTTCACGGCGCTGGGCACCACGGTGGCTTCCTTGGCGACCACCGCGGTGTCCAGGTTGCGGGACTTGAGCGTGTTGTTGCAGACCTTGAAGTCCACGCCTTGCGCGGCCAGCGCCTCGACCTTGATTGCCCAGGGGTCGCCGCGGGCGTCCTTGGCATCGGCGAGCATGAAGTCGATGCCGCTTGCGTAGCCGACCACGGTGACGCGGGCCCTCGGTTCTGCGACGAGATAGTTGGTCACGAAGCGCAGGATGGCCGACGCGTTGGCGGCGTCGTTGATCTGGAAAACAACCTTGGGCACGTTGTCGGCCGCCGCGGGGGCGGCGCTGGCGGGCAGGGCGAGCGCACCGGAGATGGCGAGCGCTGCGGCAAGAATGCGGAGTCTGTTGTGCATGATGTCCTCTTGACTGACGGATAGGGATTCGGTGCCGGACGCACGCAGCGAAGCGGCGCGCGCGCAGGGCGGCGGTGGGTACGGTCGGGTGCCGGCGGCTGGCGCCGGCGCGTCCTAGGGCAGCCTGCCCCTGGGCGGACGATCGAGTCGGTGCGGCGTCGGCGGCAGATGCGAGGTGACCCGCACCGGCGTCGGCACGAAAGATGCCGCAATGACCGCCAAGCCAACCGGCTGCGCATGGACCACGGGCGATGCCGTCGCCCCGCAGTCGCTCCCACAAGACGAGCACGTGGGCATGTCCGCCGAGTGCAGCCTGCCGGGGTCGAAGCCAGCGTCGAAACAGGTTTCGGTGCTGGTGGCGCCGGGCTTGTCGGCGCCGTGGCCGTCGCAACAGGGCGCTGCGAGCATCGTCTCGGCAAGCGTCGACGAACTTCCACAACAAGTGAGGGCCGGGCCGGCGAGCGCCGCCGCCATACAAATCTGGATCAGCAGCGCGAACACGAGAACCATCGTCGGCAAACGTATCGATCGCACCCATGGATTCAACAACAAGCCGCGAGCCGGCGGTTTGTGCGAAGTCAAGCGGCAGCGCGAAACCGTCGTCCTCCTCGCCTGGCTGCAGCCGTCGCTGGCGGCTAAGCGCCCGTTCCTGCGGCTTGGCTGACAGATTTGTAATCGTGTCGCCATGTCCCCGTCGGCGTGCGATTTCTATAGTTCTTCCACTACTGTCCGGTTCTCAAGAGTACCGAGTTCTCGCGTCATTTTGGCGCTCGGTGATGCGCGCGATTGTGGTCGTCGATCCACTTCTCTGTCAGCCGGTCTAGTTCATCCAACTGTTGTTGAGAGGCTCCCTCTGGCTCATAGTCCATCTCAA
>JAUXVE010000053.1 GCA_030680415.1 Rubrivivax sp. | reverse complement strand
CGTGCTCGTCAGTGTCGGTGGCGGCGGGCTGATCGCCGGCATCGCGGCCTGGTTCGCGGGCCGGGCGCGGGTCGAGGCGCTGGAGCCCCGCGGCGCGCCCACGCTGCACGCCGCACGCGCGGCCGGCGAGCCGGTGGACGTGGCGGTGTCCGGACTGGCTGCCGATGCCTTGGGCGCGCGGCGCATCGGCAGCATCGCGTGGCCGATCTGCCAGCGCTTTGTCGCTGCCACTCACCTGCTCGACGACGCGGCCATCCGCGCCGCCCAGCAGCAGCTGTGGCGTGACCTGCGGCTGGCCGTGGAGCCGGCCGCAGCGCTGCCGCTGGCTGCACTGGCCTCGGGCACCGTGCGGCCGGCACGACACGAGCGTGTGGCGCTGATCCTGTGCGGCGCGAACTTCGACCCGGCCACGCTGTAGGCCGCGCTGCGGCCCACGGCCTCGCTCAGGCACCTCCTCGAGCGGGCCCAGATGCTCATCCGGGCACCATGCTCAGCTGAGCTTGTCCAAGGCCCCCGTGCTTTCCGCGAGCAGGTAGTAAAAGGTGACCCCAATCCCTGCGGACGAGGATCGCCGATCATTCGCGGCGGTGCTGGTACGGGCCGGTTGCTCGTTGACGCCCCCGGCCCGGGCTTGCACACAGATGCCCGCAGTCTTCCCCTTGGAGCCCGTATGAAAGTGATTCGCACCGCCCTGACGGTGGCCCTTGCCCTGAGCGGCTTGGGCCTGGTCCACGCCCAGCCTACGCTGAAGACCGATGGCCAGTACCGCGCGGCGCTCGGTCTGGGGGCCAGCCTGTCTTCGGGCAATACCGAGAGCCGCAACCTGTCCCTGACCGCCGACGCAGTGCGTGCCACCGACCGGGACAAGACCTCGCTGTATGGCCATGCGCAATACGCGCGCTCGGACGGCGTGACCACGGCCGAGCAAGTGCGCCTGGGGGGTCGTCAGGACCACAACCTGAGCAGCGCCTACTTCGCCTTCGGCGGCCTGGACCTGGAGCGCAACAAGTTCTCGAACCTGAAGATCCGCGGTCAACTCAGCGGCGGCCTGGGCTGGCACGCCATCAAGTCCCAGACCACCACGTTCGATCTTTTCGGCGGCCTGAGCTACACCAGCGACAAGTACTTCAACGCCACCTTGATCGATGGCCGGACGCGCGATTCGTACGACTACGTCGGCCTGCTGCTGGGCGAGGAGTCGACGCACAAGCTGAGCGAGACGACCAGCGCCAGGCAGCGCCTGACCGTGGTGCCCAACCTCAGGGACCGGGGCGAGTTCCGCGCCAACTGGGACGCCGGCCTGGCGGTCGCGATGAGCAAGGCCATGGACCTCAACGTCGGCTTGTCGGTGGCTCACAACAGCGACCCCGGCCCTGGCCGCAAGTCGACCGATACGCTGTTCACGACGGGCGTTTCGATCAAGTTCGAATAGGCGCCGCTGCGCCCTGCGCGTTTCGGACCCGCACTCCGCGTGCGGCGAGGGTGAATTTGAAGTCGGCCGGCGCCCGCGGGTCGATGCGGCCGCCGGCGTGTCAGGGCATGATAGGCGCCCGCTCCCTGCGTGCCGGCCATGACCCCGCCCCACCTCCGCTTCATCCAGGTACCGACCTGCGCCGCCGCCGACCCGCGCGCCGAACTGGCCTCGGGTCTGCTGCACCAGCCGGCGGCGGTGGCGCCCAAGTTCTTCTACGACCGGCTCGGCTCGGCCTTGTTCGCCGCCATCACCGAACTGCCCGAGTACTACCCGACACGCACCGAAGCCGCCATCTTCACGGCCCACCAGGCCGAGATGGCGGCGGCGCTGACGGCCCGTCTCGGCCCGCACTGCACGCTGGTCGATCTGGGCGCCGGCGACGGTGCCAAGGCGGCGCGCCTGTTCGCGGCGCTGCAGCCGGCGCGCTACGTCGCGGTGGACATCTCGGTGGACTTCATGCAGGACGCCTTGCGCGGCCTGCAGCAACGCTTCCCGGCCACCGAGATAGTCGGCGTCGGTCTCGACTTCTCGCTGCAGCTGGATCTGCCTACCGGCGTGCTGGACGGCCCGGCGCTGCTGTTCTACCCCGGTTCGAGCATCGGCAACTTCGGCCCCGAAGCGGCGCTGCGCCTGCTGCGGCAGGCGCACGCGGCGGCACAGGGCGGGGCGCTGCTGATCGGCGTCGACCTGGTCAAGCCGCGCCAGGTGCTCGAGGCCGCCTACGACGACGCGCTTGGTGTTACCGCGGCCTTCAACCTGAACCTGCTGCGCCATGTGAACCGGGTGCTCGGCAGCGACTTCGACGTGCGCGACTGGCGCCACGTGGCCTTCTTCGATGCCGAGGCCTCGCGCATCGAGATGCACCTGGAGGCGCGGCGTGCGCAAACGGTACGCTGGCCGGGCGGCGAGCGCCGTTTCGAGAGCGGCGAGCGCATCCATACCGAGAACTCGAACAAGTGGACGCGCGCCGGCTTCGAGGCCTTGCTGAGCGACGCCGGCTACACCCGTGTGCAGAGCTGGACCGACGAGCGGGGCTGGTTCGCCGTCATGCTGGCGGATGCCGCCTGATGGCCTCGCAGTCTCCGTACGCGCGTCACGGCGCACAGCTGCGAAATCCGGCGTAGATGTCGTTGCGGTCGGGTGCGTAGAAGTTGCGGTAGCGCGCGTGATGCAGACGCGGTTGCGTGGCCAGGGAGGCCCCGCGCAACACGCGACGCTGGCCGAACCAGGGTGCCGAATAGTCGCGGTAGGGATGCGGGGTGAAGCCGGCGTAGGCAAGGAAGTCGCTCGCCGTCCATTCCCAGACCTGGCCCCAGGCGAATTCGCCGGGTCGCTCGATGGCCGCGCGCTCCCATTCGGCTTCGCCGGGCAAGCGCCGGCCGGCCCAGGCGCACCAGGCCGCGGCCTCATGGCCGCTGAGGTGGCAGGCCGGCAGCGCCAGGTCGAGCTCGACCCAGCGGCCAAAGCGCCATTGCTGCCAGCCGCCGGCGTGGCGGCGCAGGTAGCGCGGCGCCGCCAAGCGCTCCCCGGCCAGCCAGGCGCCCGCGGCACCGGGCCACCATTGGGACTGCGCGTAGCCACCCGCTTCGACGAAGGGCAGGTACTCGGCCCAGCTCAGCACGCGGCTGTCGATGCGGCAGGCCGCCACGTCGGCGGTGTGCGGCGCCAGCTCGTTGTCGAAAGCGAAGCCCGCGCCGTCGTGGCCGGCGCGAAAGCGGCCTGCCGCGAATTCGATCTCGGTCCGCTCGCCGGTCGTCGCCGCGGGCTGCCAGCGCGCGTCGTCGACCGGCAAGCCCAATGCCTGCGCCATGTAAAGCGCCGCCTCGTGGTGCATGTCCTCGTGCAGCAGGGCCAGGCGGAAGAAGTACAGCCCGTCGTCGCCGGCCGCCGCATTGGCCAGCAGTGCAAGGGTCTGCTCGAGCTGCGTCGCGAGTTCGGCGCGCGTCGTGTCGGCGTCGGGCAGCGGCAGCGACCAGCGGCTGTCGTGGGCGACGCGGCTGGAGTCGTACAGCGTGTCGGCGTTCGCGCGCAGCGGCCGGGTGCGCGGCGCATCGGGGTCGGCCAGCGCGCCGCGCCGGCGCTCGGGGAAGCGGCCGATCCAGTACTCCTGGAACCAACCCACATGCCCCAGTTCCCACAGCGGCGGGTTCAGTTCGGCGCGCAGCGGTACGGTCATCGCCGTGGCTGCCAGGGCTTGCGCATAGGCGTCGAAGGTGGCCAGCGTGTCGCGCCGCGACGCACGCAAGGCCGCGGCGAGTTCGGGCGCGCCCGCCCGTCGCGCGACATCGGGCGATCTGGGCGTGGCCATCATTCGCAGTAACCTCGCATCGTGAGTCGGCCCCATATCGTCCTCGTGACGCCCGCGCTGGCCGCCGCCAACAACGGCAACTGGCAGACGGCACGCCGCTGGACGCACTTCCTGTCCGCACTGTACCGGGTGCGATGCTCCGACGCCTGGCAAGCCGGCGACGAGGCATTGATGATCGCGCTGCACGCGCGCCGCTCGGCAACGTCGATCGCGGCCTGGCGCGCGGTGCACCCCGGCCGGCCGCTGGTCGTGGTGCTGACCGGCACCGACCTCTACCGCGACATCGCCAGCGACGCCGCGGCGCAGCGCTCGATCGAATTCGCCGACCGCCTGGTCGTGCTCAACGAATGCGGCCTCGCGGCGCTGCCGGCGCAGCTGCGTCCCAAGGCGCGCATCTGCCTGCAGTCGGCGCCGCCGCGGCGGCCGCAGGCCAAGACCGTTCGCCACCTGCGGGCGCTGATGGTGGGGCACCTGCGCGAGGAGAAATCGCCGCGCACCTATTTCGAGGCGGCACGCCGCCTGGCGCAGCGCAAGGACATCCGCCTCGACCACATCGGCGGCGCCGTCGATCCGGTGCTGGCCGACGAGGCAAGAGCGTTGATGCGGGTGCAACCGCACTACCGCTGGCTGGGCGAGTTGCCGCATGCCGCGACGCGCTCGCGCATCCAGCGCGCCCATGTGCTGGTGCATCCCAGCCGCCTGGAGGGCGGGGCGCATGTCGTGATCGAGGCCGTGACCAGCGGCACGCCGGTGCTCGCCTCGCGCATCGACGGCAACGTCGGCCTGCTCGGCGCGGCCTACGGTGGTTACTTCGAGCCCGGCGACGCGGCCGGCCTGGCAGCCCTGCTGCAGCGCGGGCGCGACGATCCGTCTATGCTCGCAGCGTTGGCCGAGCAGTGCACCTTGCGCGCACCGCTGTTCGACCCCGCGCGCGAGCGCCGCACCCTGCATTCGCTGCTGGCCGAACTGCTGCCGCAGCATCCCTCCGGAGACCGCCGATGAACGCCCCCGACCGAGCCCTCGAACCCCGCCTGACCTCGCTGTCGCACGGCGGCGGCTGCGGCTGCAAGATCGCTCCCGGTGTGTTGTCCGAGATCCTCAAGGGCACCGCCGGCATGGCGATGCCCAAGGAACTGCTGGTCGGCATCGAGACCGCCGACGACGCCGCCGTCTACCAGCTCAACGACGAGCAGGCGCTGGTCGCCACCACCGATTTCTTCATGCCCATCGTCGACGACCCCTTCGACTTCGGCCGCATCGCCGCCACCAACGCCATCAGCGACGTCTACGCCATGGGCGGGCGGCCGATCATGGCGCTGGCGCTGGTGGGCATGCCGATCAACGTGCTGTCCACCCAGACCATCGGCCGCATCCTGGAAGGCGGTGCGTCGGTGTGCCGCGAAGCCGGCATCCCCATCGCCGGCGGCCACACCATCGATTCGGTGGAAGCGGTCTACGGCCTGGTGGCGATGGGCCTGGTGCACCCCGGGCGCGTCAAGCGCAATGCCGACGCGCGGCCCGGCGACGTGCTGGTGCTGGGCAAGCCCTTGGGCGTGGGGGTGATGTCGGCGGCACTGAAGAAGGACCAACTCGGCGCTGCGGGCTATGCGCAGATGATCGCCAGCACGACGAAACTCAATACGCCGGGCCCCGATCTCGCCGCGCTGGCCGGCGTGCATGCGCTGACCGACGTCACCGGCTTCGGCCTCGCCGGCCACGCGCTGGAGATCGCGCGTGGCGCCGCTTGCCAGGTGCATATCGACTGGGTCCGGGTGCCGCTGCTCGCGGGTGTGCGCGAGCTGGCGGCGTCGGGCCTCGTCACCGGTGCTTCGGGTCGCAACTGGGCCGCCTACGGCGCCGAGGTGGCGCTGCCCGACGCCTTTGCCGCCGTCGACCAGGCGCTGCTGACCGACCCGCAGACCAGCGGCGGGCTGCTGGTGTCGTGCTCGCCGGGTGCGGTGAGCGAGGTGCTGGCGATCTTCGCCCGCCACGGCTTCGACACTGCAGCGGTGGTCGGCGAGGTCGCGGCTGCGGCGGCCGGCGCGCCCCGGCTGGTCGTGCGCTGAGGCCGGCTACCGCAGTCGTGCCAGGAATTCCTTCACCGGCGCCACCGTGCGCGCCGGGTCTTCCTCGTGCGGGACATGGCCGAGTTCGTCGAAGACGACGAGCCGGCTGCCGGCGATCTGAGCCTCGAAGATGCGTCCTACGGGCGGCGGGATGAGGCGGTCGCGCCCGCCCCACAGGATCAGCGTCGGTTGCTTGATGCTGGAGATCCGCTCGGCGTGTTCGCCGCGCACCACTTGCCGCATGCGCAGGCCCAAGGCGCGCCGGTTGCCTTCGCGCAGCGCCAACTCGAAGTAGCGGTCCACCAGTTCGGAGGTGACCTGGGCCGGGTCGCCGTAGACGTCGAGCAGGCCCTGCGCCACCAGCGAGCGCGGCAGCACCCATTCCATGATGCGGTTGACGACGGGCACGCGCGCGACCAGAAAACCCAGCGGCACCGACTGTGGCGTGAACGCGGGCCCGGCCGCATCCACCAGCACCAGCGCCGCGACCCGGTCCGGTGCCATCGCCGCCATGCGCCAGGCGATCTCGCCACCGAGCGAATTGCCGCCAACCACGGCGCGCGGCACCTGCAGCGCGTCGAGCAGGTCGAAGACGAAGCGCGCGTAGCTGTCGCCGTGGTAGTCGTCGGACGGGTAACGGCCGCTGAAGGGCCCGGTGAGCCCGAAGCCCGGCAGGTCGAAGGTGATGACGCGGCGCTGGCCCTTGAGCGCACCGACCCAGCCTTCCCAGGTGTGCAGGCTGGCCGACGTGCCGTGGATCAGCACCAGCGGCAGGGGGTCGTTGCGCGGCCCCTCGTCGCGCAGGTGCACGACCTGGCCCTGGACGTCGATGAAGTCCGACGGCGGCAGCGCCCAGCGTGCGACCAGCGTCTGCACCTCACGGTCGGGCGCCCGCGACAGCGCCAGCGCCAGCGCCGTGAGCAGCAGAAGCGCACCGACGCTGCGCAACAGCAGGTTGACCAAGCGCTTGCCCCTCGCGTCGAGTCGCCGCCGGGTTCAGGCCTGCGCGCGTGCCGGCAATGCGGCGGGTTTCTGCGCGCGCAGCCGTGCCAGCTGCAGCAGCACCACCAGCGCCAGCAGCACCAGCGCGGGGATGAACATCCACTCCTTGGCCGGGCGCTCGGCGGGCAGTTCGATGCTGGCGATCTTGAAGCCTTGTTCGATGCCCAGTTTCTCGGCCTGCGACCCGAACTGCACCTGGGCGATCTGCATGTCGCCGCCCAGCGGCACCACGGTGAGGCCGATGCGTCGCAGTCGCTCGCGCGCCGGCCCGGCCGCGCCCAGCGGCAGCAGCACGCCCTTGCGGATGTCCTTGCCGTCGAGGTTGGTGCCAGCTATCCATATGCGCTTGCGCTCGCCTGGTTTGGCTGCTTCCACCAGTTCCATCAACCGTGCCGGCGGTGCTTCCTCGAACGGCGGATGGAACTCGTCCCACCAGAAGCCGGGCCGGAACAGCGTGAAGGTGACGAGCAGCAGCGCGATCGTCTCGTACCAGCGCGAGCGCACCAGGAAGTAGCCCTGCGTGGCGGCGGCGAAGACCAGCATCGCGACGACCGCACTGACGATCGTCACCACCAGGTGCCAGGTGGTGTCCAGGCCGATCAGCAGCAACTGCGTGTTGAAGATGAACAGGAAGGGCAGGATCGCCGTGCGCAGGCTGTAGTAGAAGGCCGTGACACCGGTCTTGATGGGGTCGGTGCGCGCGATCGCCGCGGCTGCGAACGAAGCCAGTCCCACCGGTGGCGTGACGTCGGCCATGAGTCCGAAGTAGAAGACGAACAGGTGCACCGCGATCAGCGGCACCAGCAGCCCGTTCTGCGCGCCGAGTTCCACCACCACCGGCGCCATCAGCGTGGAGACGACGATGTAGTTGGCGGTGGTCGGCAAGCCCATGCCCAGGATCAGGCTGATGAAGGCCACCAGCACCAGCATCAGCATCAGGTTGCCGCCAGAGAGCAGTTCCACGACCTCGGTCATGACGAGGCCGATGCCGGTGAGCGAAACGGTGCCGACGATGATGCCCGCCGCTGCAGTGGCCACGCCGATGCCGATCATGTTGCGCGCCCCGGCTTCCAGGCCCGCCACCAGGTCCATCAGCCCCACCTGGGTGGCCGCGCCGAGCCCGCCGTGGCCGCGCAGCAGCGCCATCAGCGGCCGCTGCGTAAGCATCACGAAGATCATGAACATGGTGGCCCAGAAGGCCGACAGCGCGGGCGACATCTGCTCCACCATCAGGCACCAGATGAGCACGACCACGCTGAGCAGGTAGTGCAGGCCGGACAGCAGCGTGGGTGTGGTCTCCGGCAGTTCGAACACCGGCGCGTTGGGATCGTCCAGCGTCAGTGCCGGTTGGCGCGAGCCCACCCACATCAGCGCGACATAGGCGCCCACCAGACCGGCGCCGATGATCCACACCGCGGCGCCGGGCAGCAGGTTCTTGATCCAGCCGATGCCGTAGTAGACCGCGCCGGCCAGCACCACGAAGCCGGCGACGTTCATCGCGAAGGCCAGCATGCGCTGCCCGGCGGTGGCCTGGCTGCGCCGCGGCAGGCCTTGCAGGCCGGCCTTCAGCGCCTCGAGGTGGACGATGTAGAACAGCGCGATGTAGCTGATGACCGCCGGCAGGAAGGCGTGCTTCATCACCTCGACGTAGGTGATGCCGACGTACTCGACCATCAGGAAGGCCGCCGCGCCCATCACCGGCGGCATGATCTGGCCATTCACGGAACTGGAGACCTCGACGGCGGCGGCCTGATCGGGCCGGTAGCCGACGCGCTTCATGAGCGGGATCGTGAAGGTGCCCGTGGTCACCACGTTGGCGATCGACGAGCCGCTGATGATGCCGGTGGCCGCCGACGACACCACCGCCGCCTTGGCCGGCCCGCCGCGCATGTGGCCGAGCAGCGCGAAGGCGCTCTTGATGAAGTAGTTGCCGGCGCCGGCGCGGTCGAGCAGCGAGCCGAAGAGCACGAACAGGAAGATGAAGCCGCTCGAGACGCCCAGCGCGACGCCGAAAACCCCCTCGGTGGTCAGCCACTGGTGCGACATCGCGCGCGACAGCGACGCCCCCTTGTGCGCGATCATGTCGGGCATGTACGGGCCGCCGAAGGTGTAGCCCAGGAAGACCAGCGCCACGATGACCATCGGCAGGCCGAGCGCGCGGCGCGTGGCCTCCAGCAACAGCACGACCCCGGTGGCGGCCACGACCAGGTCCTGCGTCGTCGGCGTGCCGGGGCGGGTGGCCAGTTCGCGGTAGAAGAAGAACAGGTACGAGGCGCAGAACGCGCCCACGAGTGCGAACACCCAGTCCAGCAGCGGTACGCGGTCGCGCGGCGAACGCTTGAAGGCCGGGTAGGCCAGGTAGGCCAGGAAGACCGCGAAGGCGAGGTGGATGGCGCGCGACTGCGTGTCGTTGAAGACGCCGATGCCGATCACGAACGGCAACGGCGATGCGATCCAGAGCTGGAACAGGCTCCACGACAGCGTCACGGCCAGGATCAACCGCGCCACCACCGGGCCGGGCCGCCGGCCGCCGGTGTCGCTGTCGGCGGCGAGTTGCTTGACGTCGATCTCGGCGGCAGCGGTCTTCTTCTTGCCGAACATGCTCAGGTCCTCCTCGAGGCGGTGTCGGCGCACTCCAAACGACACAGGCCCCGGGGCGGGGCCTGTGCCGGGACTGCGGGCGAGCTTACATCCAGCCCTTTTCCTTGTAGTACTTGACCGCGCCGGGGTGCAGCGGCGCCGAGTTGCCGTTCTTGATCATGTCCTTGGGGTCGAGCGCGATGAACGCCGGGTGCAGCTTCTTGAATTCGTCGAAGTTGTCGAACACCGCCTTCACCATCTCGTACACGGTCGCGTCGGGTACCTTGGCCGAGCTGACGAAGGTCGCCAGCACGCCGTAGGTCGGTGTCGGGTTCGGATGGCCGGCATAGATGCCACCGGGGATGTTGACCTTGGCGTAGAAGGGAGCGTCGGCGACCAGCTTGTCGATCGCCGGGCCGCTGAGCGGCACCAGCCGCGCGCCGCAGGTGGTGATCGGGTCCTGAATGTTGGCGCTGGGGTGGCCGACACCGTAGAAGAAGCCGTCGATCTTGTTGTCGCACAGCGCGGCGCCGTGTTCGTCGGCCTTCAGCTCGGAGGCCAGCGAGAAGTCGCTGAGCTTCCAGTTCATCGCGCTGAGCAGCTCTTCCATCGATGCGCGTGTGCCCGAGCCGGGGTTGCCGACGTTGAAGCGCTTGCCCTTCAGGTCCTCGAACCTGGTGGCGTTGATCTCCTTGCGCGCCAGTACGGTGAAGGGTTCGGGGTGGACCGAGAACACCGCGCGCAGGTCGGTGTGCTTGCCATCCTTCTGGAACACCTTGGTGCCGTTGGTGGCGTGGTACTGCCAGTCGCTCTGGGAGACGCCGAAATCCAGTTCGCCGGCCCGGATGGTGTTGATGTTGAACACCGAGCCGCCGGTGGATTCGACCGAGCAGCGGATGCCGTGGCGGGCGCGGTCCTTGTTCATCAGGCGGCAGATGGCGCCGCCGGCGGCGTAGTACACGCCGGTGACACCCCCGGTGCCGATGGTGACGAACTTCTGTTGCGCCAGGGCGCCGGTCCAGGGTGCGGCCAGGGCCACGGCGGCGCCGACGGCGGCGAGCTTGAAGGGAAGGGCTTTGAAAACGTTCATGGTCGGGTCTTCGATCGAAGAGTGGACGGAACCCCGATCATCCCACCGTCGCGGCCGGCCGCGCCAGAGGGACTTCCTCAGGCGGCGAGACTGGCGATCGCGGCATCGATGGCCCGCTGCAACCGTTCCACGATGCGGTCGAGGTCGTCGTCGCTGGTGATGAAGGGCGGCGCCAGCAGCACGTGGTCGCCCAGGCGGCCGTCGATGGTGCCGCCCATCGGGTAGACCATCAGGCCGCGCGCCATCGCCTCGCGGCGGATGCGCGCGTGCAGCTTCAATGCGGGGTCGAAGGGCGCCTTGGTGGCGCGGTCGGCCACCAGCTCGATGCCGCGGAACAGGCCGCGACCGCGCAGGTCACCCACGTGCGGGTGCTGCGCGAACGCGGCCTGCAGGCGCTCGTGCAGGCCCTGGCCCTGGCGCACCACGGCGTCGAGCAGCCGGTCGCGCACGATCACCTGTTGCACTGCCAGTGCGGCCGCGCAGGCCACGGCGTGGCCGATGTAGGTGTGGCCATGCTGGAACAGGCCGCTGCCCTGGGCGAAGGCCTCGACGATCCTGCCCTGAGCCAGCACCGCGCCGATGGGCTGGTAGCCGCCGCCCAGGCCCTTGGCGATGGCCAGCAGATCGGGCACCACGCCTTCCTGTTCGCAGGCGTGCAGCGTGCCGGTGCGGCCCATGCCGCACATCACCTCGTCCAGGATGAGCAGGATGCCGTGCCGCGTGCACAGCTCGCGCACGCCCTGCAGGTAGCCGGGCACCGGCGTCAGCGCGCCGGCGGTGGCGCCGACCACGGTCTCGGCGACGAAGGCGATGACCTTGTCGCCGCCGAGCGTGTCGATGGCGTCGGCCAGTTCCTGCACCAGACGCAGGCCGTACTGCTGCGCGCTCTCGTCGTCGCGGCGGTCGCGGTATTCGTAGCAGGGCGAGACATGCGTCACGTCGATCAGCAGCGGCGCGAACTGGCGGCGCCGCCATTCGTTGCCACCTACCGCCAGCGCGCCCAGGGTGTTGCCGTGGTAGGACTGGCGGCGCGCGATGAAGCGCGTGCGCTGCGGCTGGCCGATCTCGACGCAGTACTGGCGCGCCATCTTCAGCGCCGCTTCAATGGCTTCCGAGCCACCGCTGACGAAATAGGCGTGGCTCATGCCTTGCGGCGCCGTCGCCACCAGGTGGTCGGCCAACGTTTCGGCTACTTCGGTGGTGAAGAAGCTGGTGTGCGCGTAGGCCAGGCGGTCGATCTGCGCGTGCATGGCGGCCAGCACGTCGGGGTGGCCGTGGCCCAGGCAGGACACGGCGGCGCCGCCCGAGGCGTCGATGTAGGCGCGGCCTGCACTGTCGAAGATCTCCATGCCTCGTGCGCCCACGGCCACCGGCAGCGATTGCGCGAACTGGCGGTGCAGGACATGGGTGGCGGTGGTCATGGGCGGGCTCCTGCAGACGGGTGGGCCGATTCTTCCAGAGATGCGGCAGCGGCTGCCGCCAGGAGCGTCTCCATAGAATGCCCGTATGCACTTCATCCACCTGCGTACGCACACCGAATACTCCGTCGTCGACGGCACCCTGCGTATCGACGCCGCCGCGGCGGCGGCCCGCGCCGACGACATGCCGGCGCTGGCCATCACCGACCTGGGCAACCTCTTCGGCACCATCAAGTTCTACAAGGCCTGCCGTGGCGCGGGCATCAAGCCGCTGATCGGCGCCGATGTCTGGATGGAGCCGCTGGCCGCCGCCGGCGGCGGCGACAAGAACGCCAGCCGGCTGCTGCTGCTGGTGCAGGACAGGCGTGGCTACCTCAACCTGTGTGAACTGCTGGCGCGGGCCTGGGTGCACAACGCCCAGCGCACGCAGGCCTGGGTCAAGTGGGAGTGGCTGGCCGAACTTGGCGACGGGCTCATCGTGCTATCGGGCGCCGACCACGGTGCGGTGGGTGCGGCGCTGCTGGCCGGTGACCCGGCGCGTGCCGAAGAGGCGGCGCGGCGCCTGGCGGCACGGTTCCCGCGGCGTTTCTACATCGAACTGCAGCGCGCCGGCCTGCCCGGCAACGAAGCCCATGTGCGCGCCGCCGTGCCGCTGGCCGCGCGCCTGGGCTTGCCGGTGGTGGCCACGCATCCGGTGCAGTTCCTCGAGCCCGACGACTTCGACGCCCACGAGGCGCGTGTGTGCATCGCCGAGGGTGAAACGCTGGCCAACCCGCGGCGCAGCAAGCGCTTCACGCGCGAGCAGCACTTCAAGACGCAGGCGCAGATGGCGCAGCTGTTCGAAGACCTGCCGTCGGCGCTGGCCAACACGGTGCAGATCGCACGCCGCTGCAACCTGGCGCTGGTGCTGGACAAACCGCAGCTGCCCGACTTTCCGACGCCCGACGGCCAGCCCATCGCGAGCTACTTCCGCGAGGCTTCGCACCAGGGGCTGGAACGCCGGCTGGCGGCGCTGTACCCGGATGCGGCGCGGCGCGGCGCCGAGCGGCCGCGCTACGTGCAGCGGCTGGAATTCGAGATCGAGACCATCGTCCAGATGGGCTTCCCGGGCTACTTCCTCATCGTCTCGGACTTCATCGTCTGGGCCAAGGGACACGGCTGTCCGGTGGGGCCGGGGCGCGGCTCCGGTGCCGGCTCGCTGGTCGCCTACGCGCTGTTCGTCACCGATCTCGACCCACTGCGCTACGGCCTGCTTTTCGAACGTTTCCTGAACCCGGAGCGGGTGTCGATGCCCGACTTCGACATCGACTTCTGCCAGGCCAACCGCGACCGTGTCATCGACTACGTCAAGACCAAGTATGGGCGCGATGCCGTGAGCCAGATCGCCACCTTCGGCACCCTGGCCAGCAAGGCGGCGCTGCGCGACGTCGGCCCTGTGCTGGGCATGGGTTACGGCCATGTCGACAGCGTCGCCAAGCTGGTGCCGGGGCTGCCAGGCAAGACCTACACGCTGGCGCCGGTGCCCGAGGACCCCGACCCCGGGCTCGTCTACGTGCGCAAGGAAGTGCCCGAGCTCGAGCAGCGCGAGGCCGCCGAGGAGGAGGTCGCCGAACTGCTGGCGCTGGCCACGCGTGTCGAAGGCCTGGTGCGCAATGTCGGCATGCACGCCGGCGGCGTGCTCATCGCACCGGGCAAGATCACCGACTTCTGCCCGCTGTACCAGCAGCCGGGCAGCGACAGCGCGGTGAGCCAGTTCGACAAGGACGACGTCGAAGCCATCGGCCTGGTCAAGTTCGACTTCCTGGGCCTGGCCACGCTGACCATACTGGAGCTGGCCAAGGAGACGATCCGTGCTCGGCGGCCGGGCCGTGCCGACTTCAGCTACGAGGCGTTGCCGCTGGACGACGCGCGTGTCTACAAGCTCTTCAGCGACGGCCTCACCGAGAGCGTGTTCCAGTTCGAAAGCCGCGGCATGCAGGGCATGCTGCGCGACGCGCGGCCGAGCCGCCTAGAGGACCTGATCGCGCTCAACGCGATGTACCGGCCGGGGCCGATGGAGAACATCCCCAGCTTCTGCGCGCGCAAGAACGGCCGCGAGGTGATCACCTACCCGCACCCGCTGCTGGAGCCGGTGCTGGCCGAGACCTACGGCATCTTCGTCTACCAGGAGCAGGTGATGCTGGCCGCGCGCGTGCTCGCTGGCTATTCGCTCGGCGGCGCCGACATCCTGCGCAAGGCGATGGGCAAGAAGAAGGCCGAGGAGATGGCCAAGGAGCGCGGCAAGTTTCGCGACGGCGCAGCGGCGCAGGGCATCGCGCAGGACAAGGCCGACGAGGTCTTCGACCTGATGGAGAAGTTCGCCGGCTACGGCTTCAACAAGAGCCACGCCGCCGCCTACTCGCTGCTGGCCTATCACACGGCGTGGATCAAGGTGCACTGCACGGCCGAGTTCTACGCCGCCAACATGAGCGTCGAGGCCGACAACACCGACAAGCTCAAGGTGCTGCTGGCCGACGCCAAGCTCTTCGGCGTGGCCTTCGAGCTGCCCGACGTGAACCGCGGCACGCTGCGCTTCGAGGCCATCGACGATCACACCGTGCGCTACGGCCTGGGCGCCGTCAAGGGCAGCGGGCAGGGCGCGGTGGAGGCCATCGTGGTGGCGCGCGAAGGCCGTGACGGCAGCGGCGGCGGGCCCTTGCGCAACCTGTTCGACTTCTGCGCCCGCGTCGACCGCCAGCGCGTCAGCAAGCGCACCGTCGAAGCGCTCATCAAGGCCGGCGCCTTCGACGCGCTGCACCCTGAAGGCCAGGCCGGCCGCGCCGCCCTGCTGGCCAGCGTGGGCCTGGCCTTCGACTGGGCCGAGACGCAGGCCGCCAACGCGCAGCAAGGCGGGCTGTTCGATTTCGGTGACACCCACGGCAGCAGCACGCAGGAGCCGGCCCTGGTGCACGTGCCGGCCTGGGACGTGCGCGAGCGGCTGGTCAACGAGAAGGCGGCGCTGGGCTTCTACCTGTCCGGACACCTCTTTGACGCCAGTCGCGACGAGGTGCGCCGCTTCGCGCGCCGCGCCATCGCCGAACTCGTGGACAGCCGCGAGCCGCAGTTGCTGGCCGGCATCGTGACCGACCCGCGCACCGTCGGCAGCCAGCGCGGGCGGGTCGTCATCTTCAAGCTCGACGACGGCAGCGAGGCCATCGAAGCGGTGGCCAACGAAGAGCTCTTCGAGGACCGGCGCGAGCTCGCGCAGGAAGACCAGTTGATCATCGTGCAGGGCAAGCTGCAACCTGACCGCTTCTCGGGCGGCCTGCGGCTGAACGTGACGCAGGTCTGGGACCTGCCGGGGGCGCGCGCACGCTTCGGCCGCTACATGGCGGTCGACATCGACGGCATCCTGCCGCCGGTGGCCGACCTGCTGCGCCTGTGGCCGGCACGGCGCGTGGCCAACGAACAGGGCGAAGTGGTGCAGGGGCTGGCGGTGCGGCTGCGCATGCACCGGCCCGAGGCCATGGCCGAACTGGATCTGGGTGTCGAGGCCCGCTTCTGGCCCAGTGACGAGGCCCTGGGCCGCTGGCGCAGCATCGCGCACGGGGGTGCGGCAACGATTGTTTACGACTAGACAAGAAACTTGGCCTGCTGTCCGACATCGCGATGGGCACCAAAGGCGTTGAATGGAGACTGCCACTTCGAGGACAGATCCATGAAACGCACCATCGCCCTTGCCGCCCTCGCCGCCAGCCTGCCGTTCAGCCTGCCCGTCGTGGCCGCCGAAGTCGGCGTTTCGGTGCAGATCAGCCAACCCGGCGTCTACGGGCGCATCGACATCGGTCGCTTCCAGCAGCCGCAGTTGGTGGTGCAGCAGCCGGTCCAGGTCTATCGCCCGCGCCGGGCACAGCCGCCGCAACCCGTGTACATGTGGGTGCCGCCAGGTCACCGCAAGAACTGGCGCAAGCATTGCGGCGCCTACGGTGCCTGTGGCGTGCCGGTGTACTTCGTGCGCGACCAGTGGTACGGCCAGCAGGTCAGGCCCCGGGGTGACGGCCACCGGGGCTACGAATGGCGTGACGACCGCCGCGATGACAGGCGCGCCGACCGCCGTGACGACCGGCGTGATGACCGCCGCGATGACCGCCGCGACGGGCGCGGCCCAGGCCGCTAGGAGCCTGTCGGGCTTTGGGTCGGGCCCGCGTTGAGCCTGCAAAGGGGCGCAGGCCAGGCGCAAAGCGCAGCGATACCCTGTGGTATCGCGAGCATTTGCAACGACGCATGCGCCCCTTTGCAGGCCAACCCGAAGGGCCGGGGTGATTTGCGGCGCCATTCGTCGTTGCCGACTCGTTGTGTGGCCCTGCCACACGCCTCGCCGGCGCCTAGACTGGCGCCGCAACTCATCCCGGCGCGGGCCCGACCCAAAGCCCGACAGGCTCC
>JAUXVE010000041.1 GCA_030680415.1 Rubrivivax sp. | reverse complement strand
GCCAGCGTGAAACGGTAGATGTTGTCGACGAAGAAGAGCACGTCGCGGCCTTCGTCGCGGAAGCTCTCGGCGATGGTCAGGCCGGTGAGCGCCACGCGCAGGCGGTTGCCCGGCGGCTCGTTCATCTGGCCGTAGACCATGGACACCTTGCTCTCGCCCAGGTTCTCGCTGTTGACGACGCCCGAGTCCATCATCTCGTGATAGAAGTCGTTGCCCTCGCGCGTGCGCTCGCCCACGCCGGCGAATACCGACAGGCCGCTGTGCGCCTTGGCGATGTTGTTGATGAGCTCCATCAGGTTCACCGTCTTGCCCACGCCGGCGCCGCCGAACAGGCCCACCTTGCCGCCCTTGGCGAAGGGGCAGATGAGGTCGATGACCTTGATGCCGGTTTCCAGCAATTCCTGGCTCGGGCTCAGCTCGTCGTAGGCCGGCGCCTTGCGGTGGATGACGGCGGTCAGCGTCTGGTCGAGCGGGCCGCGCTCGTCGATCGGGTTGCCCAGCACGTCCATGATGCGGCCCAGCGTGGCCTTGCCCACCGGCACCGTGATGCCGGCACCGGTGTTGCTGACCATCAGCCCGCGGCGCAGGCCTTCGGACGAGCCCAGCGCGATGGTGCGCACGACGCCGTCGCCGAGCTGCTGCTGCACCTCGAGCGTGAGCGCGGTGCCTTCGAGCTTGAGGGCGTCGTAGATGTTCGGCATGGCGTGACGCGGGAACTCCACGTCCACCACCGCGCCGATGCACTGGACGATCTTGCCTTGGGCTTGCGTGTTCGACATTTCGTGAATCCTATGGTCAGTATTCGGTAACGGTGCTCGACAGGGATCGCTGGCGGATCGGTCAGCCGCCGATGGCGGCCGCGCCGCTGACGATCTCGGACAGTTCCTTCGTGATCGCCGCCTGCCGTGTCTTGTTGTAGATGAGCTTGAGCTCGGCGATCAGCGTGCCGGCGTTGTCGGTGGCGGCCTTCATCGCCACCATGCGCGCGCTCTGCTCGGAGGCCATGTTCTCGGCCACGCCCTGGAACACCAGCGCTTCGATGTAGCGCGTGAGCAGGTCGTCGATGACGGTGGGCGCGTCGGGCTCGTAGATGTAGTCCCAGCCGTACTGCGCCTTCTCGGCCGTGGTCCGCTCCAGGCGCGAGGCGGCCAGCGGCAGCAGTTGCTCGACCAGCGGCTCCTGCTTCATCGTGTTGATGAACTTCGTGTAGCACAGGTAAACGGCGTCGAGCTTGCCCTCGACGAAGGCGTCGAGCATCACCTTCACCGGGCCGATGAGCTTGTCGAGCTGCGGCGCGTCGCCGAGCTGGATGGCGTGGCTCAGCACGCTGGCGCCGATGCGGTTGAGGAAGCCCAGGCCCTTGTTGCCGATGGCCACCGCCTGGATCGTGCCGCCGGCGGTCTGCACTTCGCGCATCTTGTTGGTGACGGCGCGCAGCACGTTGGTGTTGAGGCCGCCGCACAGGCCCTTGTCGGTGGTGACGACGATGAAGCCCACGGCCCTGGTGGTGCCGCCGGTGCGCATGTAGGGCGACTTGTACTCCGGGTTGGCCTCGGCCAAGTGCGCCGTGATGTTGCGGATCTTGTCGGCGTAGGGCCGCGCCGCGCGCATGCGCTCCTGCGCCTTGCGCATCTTGCTGGCGGCGACCATTTCCATGGCCTTGGTGATCTTCTTGGTGTTCTCCACCGATTTGATCTTGCCGCGTATCTCTTTACCGACTGCCATGAGTCAGATCTCCAGATCGGGGGCGAAAACCGGCCGCCGCCGGGCCGCCCCAAGGCGGCCGGAGCCCCCCCGGGGGGTGGCGAACGGAGTGAGCCTGGGGGCCAACATGACTAGGCAAAAGACTTCTTGAACGCCGCAATGGCACCGGCGAGTTCTTCCTCGGCGCCCTTGTCCATCGCGCGCTCGTTCTCCATCTTGGCCAGCAGCGCCGCGTGGCTGGTCTTCAGGTGCTGGTGCAGGCCATGCTCGAAGGGCAGCACCTTCTTGATGTCGATGTCGTCGACGTAGCCCTTGTTCACCGCGAACAGCGTGGCGGCCATGAGGCTGATCGGCAGCGGCGTGTACTGCGGCTGCTTGAGCAGTTCGGTGACGCGCGCACCGCGGTCGAGCTGCTTGCGCGTGGCGGCGTCGAGGTCGCTGGCGAACTGCGCGAAGGCCGCCAGTTCGCGGTACTGCGCCAGGTCGGTGCGGATGCCGCCCGACAGGCCCTTGATGAGCTTGGTCTGCGCCGCGCCGCCGACGCGCGACACCGAGATGCCGGCGTTGATGGCGGGGCGGATGCCGGCGTTGAACAGGCTGGTCTCCAGGAAGATCTGGCCGTCGGTGATCGAGATCACGTTGGTCGGCACGAAGGCCGACACGTCGCCGGCCTGCGTCTCGATGATCGGCAGCGCCGTCAGCGAGCCCGTCCTGCCCTTGACCTCGCCCTTGGTGAAGGCTTCCACGTAGTCGACGTTGACGCGCGCGGCGCGCTCGAGCAGGCGGCTGTGCAGGTAGAACACGTCGCCCGGGTAGGCTTCGCGGCCCGGCGGGCGGCGCAGCAGCAGCGAGACCTGCCGGTAGGCCACGGCCTGCTTGGACAGGTCGTCGTAGATGATCAGCGCGTCCTGGCCGCGGTCGCGGAAGTACTCGCCCAACGTGCAGCCCGAGTAGGCCGACACGTACTGCATCGCCGCCGACTCACTGCCCGAGCCGGCGACGACGATGGTGTAGTCCATCGCGCCATGGGCTTCCAGCGCGCGCACCACGTTCTTGATCGACGACGCCTTCTGGCCGATGGCGACGTAGACGCAG